>JAUZQI010000001.1 GCA_030951095.1 Mariprofundus sp.
TTCATGTGTTCATAAGCCAGCTCCAGTACCCGGTGGGAAAGGGTGGCCGAAAACATCAGCGACTGGCGTTCATCATAGTTGGGCAGTCGGTGCAACATAAAACGCAAATCCTTGATGAAACCGAGATCGAACATGCGATCCGCTTCATCGATAATCAGCATATCGGCTTTGGATAGCGAGTAGACTCGTTTTTTCAGATAATCAATCAATCGACCGGGCGTGCCGATCAGAATATCCACACCAGCATCAAAACCTTGCCGCTGTTTCTCATAATCAACGCCGCCGAATACCGTATGCAGTTTCAGGTCGGTATATTTGGCCAGTTTTTTTGCATCCTCGGAAATTTGCACGACCAGTTCGCGTGTCGGGGCAATCACCAGCACGCGCGTATGCTGCTTTCCGCGCCCTTGTTTAGGCTCGGTTGTCAGCAGTCGGTTGATGGCCGTGATCAGAAAGGCGGCGGTTTTGCCGGTACCGGTGCGCCCCTGCCCGGCCACATCCTTGCCCGCCAGTGTCAGCGGCAATGCTGCTTGCTGTACATCGGTCATCTCGGTAAAACCAAGGCCCTCAATACCTTTTTGCAAGGATTCGGGAAGGTTCAGTTCGGTGAACAGGGTGGGTTTGGTGACAAGTATTTGTTTCATGGCGGCAATCGTACGCGTTGTGAGATTGCCACGCCACCAAGCGCTGTCTAGTGTGCCGGCCTCGCTGAAAGAAACGGGCTCATGGCGCAATTGGTTAGCGCTACCGGCTCATAACCGGTTGGTTCCAGGTTCGAGTCCTGGTGAGCCCACCATTTTTAAAACAACAGCCGTGATTAAAAGGGGTGTGCATGACGCCAAAACCTGAAGACATTGTTGACATGATTCAGCGCAGCATTCCTGATGCGGATGTGCAGGTACACCTGTTTTCCGGCGATGATCACTTTGAAATGGAAGTGGCATCGGCTGCCTTTGCCGGAAAATCCAGAGTAGCGCAGCATCAGATGGTGTATGCAGCACTGGGTGAACATATGAAGGCGGCCATCCATGCGCTGGCGTTGAAAACATCCATTCCCAAGGAGTAGATAATGAGTGATTCTGTATTGCAACAGATTGACGAAGCAGTAAAAAACAATGATGTGGTTCTTTTTATGAAGGGCACCCCTGAGTTTCCCCAGTGTGGGTTTTCGCAACGAGTAGCCGCTATTCTTGCCGAGCATAGCATTCTCTATGTCTCCGTAAATATATTGCTCAATGAAGCCATCCGACAGGGGGTCAAGGATTACTCGGACTGGCCGACGATTCCGCAACTGTATGTGAAGTCCGAGTTTATCGGTGGTTGCGATATTGTATCTGAAATGCATGAATCCGGTGAGCTGAAAGAATTGCTGGCACCGCTGAAAAAAGAAGCGTAAACTGGGCTGTGTAGCGGCGTTATTGTGCGTGTTTTTATTTCGCAATAAGTGCAATTCTTTGCTATCATAAGGATGTAGATGCTGTTCGAATTCACACCTTTCTTTTTTCGTTCACGTGGAGACTCTCTACATCCGCAATCGTATAAGCTGAAAACCGTCCCTGTGCTCGAGTCCGTATGCTAGTGGAAAACAGGCTTTCCCATAAACTCGGGCAACGCCTTTCGCTCACACCCCAGCTGACGCAAAGTCTGAAAGTGCTGGCAATGAACTGCATGGAGCTTGAAAATTATCTGGAGGAATCCATTGAATCCAATCCTATGCTGGAAATGGATTCTAATGCTGGATTGTCAAATGAGCCGGCAAATCAGGAACATGCGCTGGAAGCTGTCGAGCTGGAACGCTGGAAAGAGGCCGACGATAACCGATGGGAAACCATGTATACCTCTTTTAGCCGGGCTGGCCGAGCCGATGATTTTAGTGATCACGAACAGTTTTTGCCGGAACATTTCACACTGAGTGAATCCCTGCACGAGCAGGTGAATCGTCAACCCATGCCTGAACAGGAACGAAAACTGGCGCATATCCTGATTGACTCACTGGATGACGATGGTTATTTCCGTATTGCTCCGGCCGAATTTGCCATTGAAATTTCAGACCAGATTAAAACGGATGCAGCTACTGTTGAGCATGTCGTGGAGGATGTGATTCAGCAACTGGAGCCGGCCGGTTTTGGCGCGCGCAATCTGACCGAATGCCTGCTTCTGCAACTGGATGCCGAACAGGAGGTAGATGCCTGGGCCATACGGCTGTTGCTACATTTTTCCGATGCGCTGCCACAACCTGATGAGGAACTGGCCGGAACGGCAGCATGCAGTATCGACATGATTCGACAGGTCAGGGCTCGTATGCGCCGGCTTGATCCGTTTCCCGGCCATGGCCTGCATGGAGATAACAATTATTATATCCGACCTGAAGTTGTTTTCAGGCGCAACAATGGTAATGATATCGAAGTGGATATTCCCGGAACCGAATGGCAGGGCATTCGTCTGAATGAGCGCTGGAAGGAACAGCAATGGAAAGGCCGGGACAAGGAATTCATGTCGCAGGCCATGAAAGAAGCCAAATGGTTGTTGCATGCGCTGGATCAGCGTAGCGAAACGCTGATGAAAGTGGCGCTGTGTCTGGCCCGGCGTCAGCGGGCATTCCTGGAGTATGGCATACTGGGGCTGAAGCCGTTAACGCTGCAGGATGTGGCTGAAGATGTCGGTTTTCATGAATCAACTATTTCGCGTGTTACCAACGGCAAATATGCAGACACGCCGATTGGCCTGATTGAACTGAAACGATTTTTTTCAGCTGGACTGCCGATGCGTGGTGGTGGCATGATTTCCGTCTACCGGGTACAGCAACGGGTAAAAGCGCTGATTGATTCCGAACCGGCAGCACATCCGGTTTCTGATCAGGCTATTGCCGATCGTTTGCAGGTGGAAGGTATTGAGATTGCCCGCAGAACGGTGGCCAAATACCGTGAACAGTTGGGATTGCCTTCGGGCAGTCAGCGGCGGCGTGCCGCAGCATCACGCTAAAGAGAAGCTGATGGATTGCATCCTGCAAACCATCAGGGCGAAAAGAGAACAGTGCGATTTTCTCTTTTCTTACAAACCAGGCACTTGCGTGCCTGATTTGGCAACCCGCCCATGGGCTGCAAGAAAACACTGAATGGATCAGCGTTGTCTTAACTAAAAACGGAGGAACAACTATGCAAGTATCTATCACAGGACGTCATGTCGAACTTACAAACCCTTTGAAAGCGTATGTCAGTGACAAGCTGCAACACCTCAAACATTCGTTTGATCATGTCGTGGATGTCCACGTTGTGCTTTCGGTGGAAAAGTTTCGGCAACGCTGTGAAGTGAGCATGCAGGCCAGTGGAGTCAATATTCATGGCAGCCATGAGACAGAAGATATGTATGCATCGATTGATGGCGTGGTCGACAAACTGAATCGGCAGCTTAAGCGCTATCGTGCCAAATTGCGCCGTCATCGTAATGTGGCACAACAACAGTCCAAGGAAATCAAAGTATCGCATAAAGTGCTGGATCTGGCCAATGATCGCGAGGAGCTGAGTGAGGACTATCAGCCTGAAACACTGCGTCATGAACAGATAGATGCCAAACCGATGAGTGTCGATGAGGCCGTCATGCAGCTGGAACTCGGAAGCCGCGATCTACTGTTTTTTACCAACGACCAGTCCGAACAACTCAATGCAGTGTACCGTCGACCAGATGGTGCTTTAAGCTGGATTGAGCCCGAAACGGCCTGATGCAGGACGGATTCCGATGCCTTTGTTAACTCCTGACCATATTCAGCTTGATTCACAGGCCCATAGCAAGCGGGCCTTGATCACAGAACTGGCCCATCTCCTGACTTCAATTGATCCTGATACGGTCATGGAAGTGGTCATGGCCCGCGAGCAGTTGGGCAGTACAGGCATTGGCCATGGGGTAGCTATCCCGCATGGCCGTATGCCTGATTTGACCACACCGATGCTGGCATTGACAACGCATGTCGGAGGTGTGAATTTTGAGGCCATTGATGGCAACCCTGTTCATATTGTGGTGCTGTTACTGGTGCCGGATTCCGACGATCGCCAGCATCTGGAACTGTTGGCGCAACTGGCTAGAAATTTGCAGCAGGAAAGTTTTCGGCAACAAATCATGGAGGCGGATAGTGCGGAAGCAGCAGCAACACTGTTCTCCAGCAGGGTTAATACGGGCTAATGCATCAGTCCCGCCGCATCACGATTCGTGAGCTGCTGAGTGAGCAGGGCAAAGTTGCAAAAATGCGATTGCTGACTGGTGAAAAAGGCCTCGATCGTTACATTGATCATCCTCGCATGCAAAAACCATCCCTGGCATTTGCCGGTTATATTGAACATCTAAGCGATTATCGTCTGCAGGTGATCGGGCAGACCGAAATGAGCTACCTGGCCACCCGATCGCCCGAAGAGCAGAAGCAGGCAATCGATGCTGTTTTTGACCTTCGCCTTGCCGGCGTTGTCATTACCCGGGGGCAACAGCCGCCTGATTTCATTCTTGACGCAGCCAGACGCACTGATACCCCCTTGATGCTATCCGATTACCCATCTTCGACATTTATGACAAATATGCTGCTTTTTCTGTCACATCGTCTGGCCCCGGTGCTCTATCAGCATGGTGTATATATGGATATTTTCGGCCTCGGTGTGCTGATTACCGGCGCCAGCGGTATTGGCAAAAGTGAAATCGGGTTGGAGCTGATTTCACGCGGCCATCGTTTGATTGCAGATGATATGGTCGAATTTTCCCGCGAAAGCCCGAAGGTTGCAGTCGGTCGCAGCCCGGATGCGTTGCGCTATCATATGGAAATTCGCGGACTGGGCATACTTAATATTCGTGATCTTTATGGTGCTGCGGCTATTACCGATACCAAACGTTTGAGCCTGATGGTGGAACTGGTGCCCTGGGATCAGGTTGCTCCGGAAGACCGGGTGCTGGGCGAGGATAGCGAGACCGGTATTCTGGACGTACCGATTCCGCGTATACCGATACCAATCCGTTCCGGTCGTTCACTGGCTGTTCTGATTGAAGTGGCAACACGCAACCAGTTGCTGAAACAGAGGGGCATTCATAGCGGTGAAGATTTTGTGCAATCGCTTCAGAATAGAATAGAGCAGGGGCAGTAACATGAAACAACCAACGCGCCTGCATGATTTTTTCCACCCTGTGGCAATGTTTCATACCACGGGGTGGAAAAAAGCCATACGCGTTAACGTGGCGGAACAATCGGAATGCTATTAATCAGCGGCCTGTCCGGAGCGGGAAAAAGTACAGTATTGCACGCGCTGGAAGATGCAGGCTTCTTCTGCACGGATAATCTGCCGCTGGAGATGCTGCAGGATTGGGCGATAAGTATGCAGGGGCGTAAACAACCAGCTGCTGTCTGTCTGGATGCACGCTGCGGTTTTACCGCCAGAGCTATTCGGGCGGCCATCGAAGATGTGCGCACTCCGGGCGACTGGCAGCTGCTGTTTATTGAGGCAGAAGATGAAGTGCTGCAGCGCCGCTTTTCCACTGTCAGGCGACGACACCCGTTACCCGACAGCCATGATTTGATGGCATCGATTCGGCAGGAGCGCGAAAGCCTGATGCCGATTCGATCCATGGCGGATATGATTCTGGACAGCAGCCATTTAACGCCTTATGAATTGGCGGAGAAGGTCGATTCGTTCTGGCGCAAGCCGGGACAGGTGCAACATAGAGTGGCATGCACGGTTATCTCGTTCAGTTATAAAAATGGTCTGCCGGCCAATGCCGATATCGTATTCGATATGCGTTTTTTGCCCAATCCGCATTATGAACCGGGGCTGGCTGAACTCACCGGTCGTGATGAAAGCGTCATCTTGTTTTTACAGTCCTGCAAGGAAGTCGGGCAAGCCGAAATGCATATTCGGCAATGGCTGACATTTATCTGGCCGCATTTGAGAAAAGAAAGGAAACAGTATTTTACGCTGGCCTTCGGTTGCAGCGGAGGTCGCCATCGCTCGGTTTATATGGCCGAACGCTTTGCCGTCTGGATCCAGCAACAGGGTATGGTTGAACCGGGCATCCAGCACCGGGAGTTGGGTATAACACAACACAGGGCAGCTGAAAAAAATAAAACCGGAGCTGAAGCATGATCGGCATCGTTCTAATCGGCCATTCGCGCATCGCCAGCGAAATGCTGGTATCGTTACAATATGTCGTCGGTGAGCAACCGTTAATGGATGCGCTGGATGTCACCAACGATAGCAGTCCGGAACTGATTGCCGATATGTTGATAACAAAAATCCGTACCTGCGATGTTGGGCAGGGTGTGCTGTTGCTGGCTGATATGTTTGGCGGCACACCATGCAACGTTGCTATGGGCTGTTTGCGGGCTGGTCACGTCGAGGTGGTTTCCGGCTTCAACTTGCCGCTGTTGATCAAGGCGGCCACATTGCGCCATCATGTTAACAGCTTGAGCGAACTGGCTCAGCAGGTGGTCAGAGCCGGGCGCCAGTATATTCAGGTCGCTCCCAATATCACCACCACGGATCATATTTCGAGCAACGGTGATTCCGTGAAGCATGCGGATGCCTGAACAGGCGATCACCATTTGCAATAAACTCGGTCTACATGCCCGGGCATCGGCAAAACTGGCCACGGAAGCCAGTCGTTTCGAGTCGGAAATCAAGCTTGTCAAGGATGGTAGAGAAGTAAATTGCAAAAGCATCATGGGTATCATGATGCTGGCCGCCTGCAAGGGGATGACGTTAAAAATTAACGCCGAAGGCCTTGATGCCGATGCTGCACTCGAATCTATTGTGGCGCTGGTAGGTAACCGTTTTGGAGAAGCAGAATGAATACCCGTTGCCATTCGGGCCAACGACTGGGCGTACGCAGAGAAGGATGCCCGGTTGCCTCCAGCTCCGGTATTGTGATCGGGCAGGTGAAAAAATTGTTGCATGGTCGACAGTCGGTAGCTGAACGTACTATCGAACCGCATATGGTTGATCCTGAGGAGGCCCGTCTGTGTACTGCTATTGAAGCAGCCGGACAAGCCATTGATGTTGAGCGTAATCATCTGATTGGTGCCGGCATCAAGGATCCGCTAATGATTCTGGATATGCACCGCATGCTGATTTCCGATCCGGAACTGCTGGCTAAATCCAGGGCCCGTATCCGCAACGATTGCATCAATGCCGAATGGGCACTGCGGCAGGAACTGGATGCTATCCAGCTCATATTCGAGCAAATCGAAGATGAATACCTGCGCAACCGCAGCGATGATATTGAACATGCGGGCCGGCGTATTTTTGATCATTTGAAGGATAACCCGGCCAAATTGAATGAAAAGTCGAATGAACAACCATATTCGAGTCGGAAGGGAGAGACGCCGCTGATTTATGTCGGCGATGATTTTTCTGTGTCTGATGTCGTCAGCATGTGGCGTTGTGGTGTGGCCGGCATCATTACAGAGCTGGGCGGTGCGGATGCGCACAATATTATTGTCGCCCGCGGTATTGGTCTGTCTGCGATGGTCGGCGCCACCGGCATTTTGGCCGATATTGAAGATGGTGATATCCTGATCCTGGATGCCGAACAGGATGTATGGATTCTGAATCCGTCACAAGCTGAACAGACCGCTTATGTGAAATTCAAGGCTGCGATTTCGAGCAGCAAGAAGGGGCTGCAAACATTTGCCTGCAAACCGTCGTTGAGCGCCGATGGCCATGAATTGAAACTGATGGCCAATATCGAGTTTCTGGAGGAACTGGATATGGCAGAAGACACTGGCATTGATGGCATCGGCCTCTATCGCAGCGAATTCCTGTTTATCAATGAGCCCACCATACCGGACGAACAGTATCAATATGAACAATATGCCAAACTGGTTCGCCGTATGAATGGAAAACCTGTCACCATGCGCCTGCTCGATATCGGCGGCGACAGACCGTGGTTGTACAGCGACTTGGCAGGTCATGATTATGGTGGTGCCAATCCGGCCCTGGGACTGCGCGGCGTGCGCCTGCTGCTTCGTAATCCGGAATTACTGAAAACCCAACTCAACGCCATGATCAGGGCGGCCGATGAAGGTCCCGTTCGAATTCTTTCTCCGATGGTGACCAACATTGAGGAGATGGAGACATTGCGCGAGCTGGCCGAACAGTGCCAGGCTCAGCTTGGGGTGACAGAACCCATCCCGTTAGGTGCCATGATTGAGGTGCCGGCTGCGGCATTGATTGCCCGGGAAATGGCAACCGTCAGCGACTTTTTTTCCATCGGCAGCAATGATCTGATGCAGTATGCGCTGGCCGCCGACCGTAATGATGAAGAGGTTGCAGATCTCTATCAGCCGGATCACGGAGCCGTGTTGCAATTGATTAAACTGACGGCATCGGCGGCAAAAACAGCCGGTATTCCGGTTTCGATCTGTGGCGAACTGGCCGCCAACCCGGAGTGGACAGCCACTTTCCTCAATCTGGATATGGAATACCTGTCCATGAGTTCAAGTAATATTCTCTCTATTCGCCGCCACCTCAGCCGCCAGGTTTACAAACCTATGCTGCAATAGTTTTTTCCAGGGATGTTCTGAATTTTTTAGAACAGCCCTAACTTTTGCTGAATCAGGCAAAGCCGTTTACCCTTCGCCACCTGATAGTTTACAGGACAAGGAGAAAGGCATGCGATACAACTGGAGTGTGGATGAAATCGAGACTTTGTTTGAGCTGCCCTTCAATGACCTGATGTTTCGTGCCCAGCAGGCGCATCGGGCCAACTTCGATGCCAATGAAGTACAACTCTCCACCCTGTTGTCGATTAAAACCGGCGGTTGCCCGGAGGATTGCAAATACTGCCCGCAGAGTTCGCGTTACAACACCGATGTCGAATCCGAGCTGCTGATGAAGAAAGACCAGGTGCTTGCCGCCGCTAAAGTTGCCAAAGAGAAGGGCGCTTCCCGCTTCTGTATCGGTGCTGCCTGGCGCGAACCCAAAGGCCGCGCCTTTGAACTGGTCTGCGACATGATTTCCGCAATCAGGGCTATGGACATGGAAACCTGTGCCACCCTCGGCATGCTCACCGAAGAACAGGCTGCGCATCTGAAAGAAGTGGGGCTGGACTACTACAATCATAACCTCGATTCCGATCCGGAATATTACAAAGAGATCATTTCCACCCGCACTTACGAAGAGCGTCTGGATACGCTGAAACATGTTCGCGCCAACGGTATGAGTATTTGCTGCGGTGGTATCGTCGGCATGGGCGAATCACGATGTCATCGCGCCGGCCTGGTAGCCCAGCTGGCCCGCATGAACCCGCATCCGGAATCCGTACCCATCAATATGCTGGTGAAAGTGGAAGGCACACCTGTGGCTGAGGATGCTCAATTTGCCGATACACTGGATAACTTCGAATTCATCCGCACCATTGCCGTTTCCCGTATTACCATGCCGGGTAGCCATGTGCGTCTCTCCGCCGGCCGCGAAGCTATGTCCGAAGAGATGCAGTCTCTCTGCTTCCTGGCTGGTGCCAATTCAATTTTCTACGGTGAGAAACTACTCACCACCGGCAATCAGGATGCCGAAAACGA
>JAUZQI010000010.1 GCA_030951095.1 Mariprofundus sp.
GACTGGGTCAAACGGCTTATTGATGATGGGGAATTACTTTCATTTGCCATTTGGGCCCATGTTTTTCTAATACTGACACTGTACGCGCTGTATGTGCTGCAGGTTCAGGCCGGGCGTCAATTACTGAGTGGCGACCGGGAAGCGCGACCAGAGCACAGATTGCAAAGTCGCGGGATTATTGTAGTTCGACTGTTTGTCTTCCTCAGTGGCGCATTGTTGATTGCACCGGATTAAGGGGCAGGATTAAAAATTGTTAATTTGATGCTTGCCTTTTTATTTTCGGCATGCAGGATGCCAAATTATTGAATCTTAGGGAGGTTTGAAATGCTTGCAGACTTTATTGAAGCTTCGGTAATGTTTCAGAATGCCGATATCTATATGCTATACGGAATTATTTTTGTGTCGTTGGGGCTGATTTGCCTGTTCACCTATATTTCCGATTGTAACAAATACGAAGATTGATTAACAATAATTCAGGAGGGATTTGCATGAAACGTATGATTAGTAGCATGGGCGCTATTGCCTTGTTGGCTTGGTTTTCAGCGCCGAGTGTAGCTTCAGCAGCAGAGGTGATCGGTAATATAACCAATGGCCGTATTATCTTTCAGCAAGGAAAGGGCGATGATGTACCGGCCTGTCAGGGCTGTCATGGTATTGATGGCAATGGTAGCGATGATGTGGGGTCACCGCGTCTGGCCTATCAGGTGGACAGCTATATTCTGAAACAGTTAACTGATTTTGCACAGGATAAACGCACTGATGATACCATGTATCAGATGAATGATATATCCAAGGCGTTGAGCGCTCAGGATCGTAAAGATTTGGCGGCCTATGTGCATACCCTGAAATCACCATATATTGGTTCCAATCTGGATCAGCTGCGTCGCGATGGTGCCGAAGTGGGCAATCCGCACGAAGGCAAGATGATTGCCGAATATGGGGCTCCGGATCACGGCGTGCCTGCTTGTAAGAGTTGTCATGGCTTCCATGGTCGATCAGCCGGTCGTATGTTTCCGGCTATTGGTGGGCAGAACTATGTTTATTTGAAACACGAGCTGGAATCATGGCGTAATGGTGCCAACACATCTGAAGCGGATATTGCAGCAGGTAATAAAGAGGATAACGCACGCACCAATGACTACATGGGTCAGATGCGCGCTGTAGCCAGGCACCTGACTGATGATGATATCAAAAATGTGGCAGCATTCCTGACACTGGCCAAGCCGACGACACCGGGCAACCCGCGTTCTCCGAGCCATCAGTAAGAATCGTCAGTAGTATGATATGAAAACGGGAGGCTTCGGTCTCCCGTTTCTTTTGCAACAACCTGACTGGTGCGTGAAAACGATCATTTATCCAAGAAATTACTTGCATTTTTGCGCTGTTTTCCAGCATGATTGCGTGTACGAGGTGAGTTATGATTGTCTGCTCTTCATGTGGCATCGAAATGTCTGACAAGAAGAAGATGTGTAAATCGTGTATCCACGACAAGATCAAGGCAACGTGGAAACGACAGATACGCATCTACAGTATTATTTCGGCGCTGGGTGCGATGCTGTTAATGTATGATATTTCTGAGGTGCGGGCTTTGCCGCATAACGCCGACGGCATACCGACTTATTTGATGGGCGCGGCAGCTTTGGGTGGGCTGGCTGTGCTGGGGGGGCTGTTCGGTCTTGTGCTGGCTGTATTTTTTAATGTCTGGCACAGGGAAAAACCGGCTTGAGGATTTATTGTTAATGTATTGATGGTTCTCCACTTCATTGTGGTTGATCCTGTTTATTGCTGCGGGCTTTACTTATTGCTTTATTAGATAGCAATGTTTATTGTTCGCCCCGTTGAAAAGTGAGCTGCGGCTCGCTTTTTTTGTTTTTCGAAGGTGGTTAAAGCTTTGGAATCTGTCATTGAATCATTGCTGCAGCCTATTGCTGATGAACTGGGTGTGGATGTTCTGAAAATCAGTCTTGGCAGTGGTGGTCATAGCCAGTTACTCAGGGTGGTTGTGGATCGTGCCGGAGGCATTGATTCAGATGGACTGGAACGCATCAGTCGTGGGCTGGCATTGCAACTCGATGCGGAAGATCTGATTCATGGTGCTTTCCGGCTCGAGGTGACTTCGCCGGGGCTGGACTGGCCGTTGCAAAGTGAGGCTGATTTCAGTCGTTATCAGAATGACTGGGTTAAAGTCCAGTTTTTGGACGGCACCAGTCAGGAAGGAAGAAATCTCGGGCCTGTGAAATCAGAAAATGGTGTTATTTTTACGCTGCTGATTGAAGCAAGGAAAAGCAGAGATAACCACGAAGTAGTGATTGATATGACCGAGGTCAGCAAAGTAGTGCGGGCAATCAACTGGAAAGAAGTGTCCAGCAAGAGTAAAAATGATGGCTTTGGAGAAAGTTAACATTGATCCCATGGGTGGAGTTATTTCGGCTTCATCAAAAGTAGAATCGGAGTAGTGAGAATGCAGTCATGAATGTAGAAATGTTACAGGTCGCGGATGCAGTTGCGCGCGAAAAATCAGTTGAGCGTGAGCTGGTACTGGAAGCGATGGAACAGGCGCTTAAAACTGCGGCACGCAGAACCTACCCTGGCAAGAATGTAGTTGCGGAGATCGATCGTACTACTGGCGAAATTCGCCTGTTTCACGTACGTACCGTGGTTGAGGAAGTTGAAGAAGAACTCAATGATTTGACGCTGGATCAGGGCAGGGAACTGGATACCAATGCCGAGCTTGGCAGTGAATTCCGTGAACCATTACCGCCAATTACACTGGGTCGTATCGAAGCTCAGACAGCCAAGCAGGTGATTAATCAGAAAATTCGCGAAGCGGAGCGTGACCGCGTTATTGCAGAGTATGAAGCGCGTGTGGGCGAATTGATTACCGGTATTGTTAAACGAGTCGAACGCGGCAATGTCTATGTTGATCTGGGTCGCGGTGAAGCAGTCATGTATCGAGAGGATTTACTGCCGCGTGAAACATTCCGGCAGGGTGACCGCGTGCGTGTGTATTTGCGCGAAGTGCGTAACCAGTCCAAGGGGCCGCTGGTGTTTGTATCCCGTTCGGATGCAGGCATGGTGTTGCGCCTGTTTGAACAGGAAGTGCCGGAAATTCAGGATGGTACGGTATCTATTCAGGCTATCGCCCGTGATCCGGGCTCGCGCAGCAAGATTGCCGTGATTTCCACCGATCCCGCAGTAGACCCTGTGGGTGCCTGTGTTGGTATGCGCGGAGCACGCGTTCAGGCTGTGGTTAATGAGCTGCATGGCGAGAAAATCGATATTATTGAATGGACTGATGACTCGGCTGCCTTTGTGGTTAACGCACTGGCACCGGCAGAAATTGAACGTGTGTTGGTGGACGAGTCCAGTAATACGATTGAAGTGGCAGTCAGCGAAGAAAATTTGGCCATTGCCATCGGTCGCCGTGGCCAGAATGTACGTCTGGCTTCTGAGTTGTCCGGCTGGAAGATCGAATTAATGAGTTCAGGTGAAGAGAAAGAGCGCCGCCATGAGGAAGTCTCCAAGGCACGTACGGTCTTTCATGAAGGTCTGGATGTAGATGAGGACTTTGCTGCTGTACTGGTAAATGAAGGCTTCTATAGCATGGAGGAACTGGCTTATTGTGATGTGGCAGATATTGCAGGCATTGAAGGACTTGATGCTGAAGTGGCTACAGAGTTGCAGAATCGCGCTCGCAATACATTGCTTGATCAGGCTTTGCAGAAAAACTCCGAAAAAGAGGGGGAATCTGCTGTATCATTACTCGATCTGACCGGTATGACACGCGAAATCGCTGAACAGTTGACGACCCGTGAGATGGTGAGTGTTGATGCGTTGGCTGATGCTGCGATAGATGAGATTGAAGATATCGAGGGTTTGAGTCGGGAACAGGCGGAAGCATTGATTATTGCCGCTCGCGAAGCCGCTGGCTGGTTTGACTGAGCCGAAGCTTGAGTCGGATCACGCTCATAAGGTGACCCGATCCCGGTTGCCATTGCGATGTTGCATGGTATGCCGGGAGTCACGCCCCAAGCAGGAGATGTTACGTCTGGTGGTTGATGGTGACGGTGAGATTTGGCCGGACGTGCTGCAAAAGGCACCTGGCCGGGGTGTATATCATTGTATGTGTAAGGCTTGCCTGACAGGTATGAATGATAAAAGACTGCAGCTACTGAAAGCGAAGTTCAGGGTGAACTTGCCACAGCAGGAACGTATCCGGCAGCGTATGGTGGCCATGCTGGAACTGCAACTGAAGCGGATGTTTACGCGTCAGCGCGCCTCGGCTGCTATAGGCAGGGATGCAGTGATGCATCGACTATGGAATAATATGCCGCTGTTGTTGCTCAGGGCCATGGATGCGGGTGATGCCCTGGTTCGTCAGATTGATGGCGGGTTGGAAAAAAGAGCCCGGGCAGGTGCGACATCGGTGCTGACAAATGTCCCGTCCAGACAATGGCTGGGTGAGATGTGTGGACGAGAGGATGTTGCTGTTGTGGCGATAGATGCTGCGGGCGTGGCAGCTGAAACAGCAAACAGATTGAATGTATATTGTATCTGGTTGGCAAGAATAACCGGACACAAAAAAGGCACAGAAAGATGATGGCATCAGTAATACGCCATCAATCAAAGGTATCAGGGTATAAGAACAGATGGCAAAACGTATTCTAGATTTGGCAAAAGAACTGGGCGTAGAGGCTGCTGAAATTCAGCGTATTGCGGTACGCTGCAATGTGGTTGTGAGTGGCCCGACCAGCACATTGGATGCGGATGATCAGAAAAAAATCCGTAGCATTCTCAAATCTTCAGATGGCTTGGATGCTAAAAAGTCTGGTGGCAAAACATTAACACTGAATCGACCAATGGTGGCCGGGCAGGCGCGCAGCGGAGCCCAGGTAGAAGGGCGGGGCCGGACTGTACAAGTGGCAGTACGTCGCAGGCATGTGCAACACGTAGTAAAACCGGCACCGGCATCTGTGGATAGCGGTATGGCTACTCCTGTTGTAGAAGCTCCCGCGAAATCAATGACGCCTGTTCAGCGTGCAGCGGCAGCTATTGACAAGAAGAAGCTGGATTTAGCAAAAGCCCAGCAGGAGAAGTCTGCAAAGGCATCTGCGGCCAGGCCTGAATCAACGGTGCCCTCAATATCGAAAGCTCCGGTTAAAAAAGCTGGAGAGGCAGCAAAACGAGCCGCAGCTGCAGTTGCCAGACAACCTGTTCCCAGTCGTACGGCTTCCAACCAGATTGCAAACAGAGCAGTTGCAAAAAGGCCAGCAGCAGACAGACCAGCGGGCAGGCCAGCAGCAGGTGCCGGAAAGGGGCCGACCAAGCCTGCGCACAAAGGGCCGCGCACAACAATACGGCGTGGTTTAACGCCGGCTCAGATAGCGGCTATGAAAGCGCCAAAATCTACGGTGAAGCAGATTGAGAAAAAGATTTCAGAGGATCGCGCCGCACAGCGCAGAAGTGGCAATCGTCCGCAGCAGCGTCCGGGCAATCGCCCAGAAACTCAGGTCGGTACACGTCGTTCACCTTCGGTAGCAGTGGCACCGGGTGCAGGTGCTCCTCCGCCAGCCGGAGCGCAGCCTCGTCGTCGTGGTCCGGGCGGTGTACGTCCTCAGCGTCGCTTATCTCCGGCAGAAAAAGCAGCACGCCGAGCATATGCAGCCAAACGCCATGAAATTCTGTCGCCGGAAGAGGAAGAGCGCCAGGCAAGATTGGCTCGCGGTAGCGGCTCCAAACGATTCAGTAGTTTGATTGACAAGGATGATGAAGCTTTTGTAGTCCGTACTGTAGAATTTACCGATCCAATTCTGGTCTCCGAGTTGGCTAGCCGCATGGCTATCAAGAGCGCTGAAGTAGTCAAAAAATTGTTTGAAATGGGCAATCCAACGACAGTCAATGAAGCAGTCGATGGTGATACTGCGGCTCTGATTATTGAAGAGTTCGGCCACAACTCCAAGCTGATTAATGCTGCAGCAGTTGAAGATGTGTTGGTAGAAGATGTGTCGGAAGATGATGAATCTGATCTGGAACCACGTCCTCCGGTTGTGGTAGTCATGGGCCATGTCGATCACGGCAAGACCTCTATTCTGGATGCCCTTCGTAAAGCCCATGTTGCCGATGGAGAAGCCGGCGGCATTACCCAGCATATTGGTGCTTACATGGTTAAACTGGAAAGTGATGAACGTGTAGTGTTTATTGACACCCCGGGCCATGAAGCCTTTACCGGTTTGCGCGCCCGAGGTGCCAGTATGACCGATGTGGCCGTACTCGTCGTGGCGGCTGATGATGGTGTTATGCCGCAGACGGTGGAAGCACTTCATCATGCGCGTGCAGCAGACGTGCCGATGATTGTGGCCGTCAATAAGATGGATAAAGATGGTGCAGATCCCGAGAAGGTGATGCGTCAACTGGCTGAACATGAGGTGGTTCCGGAAGAGTGGGGCGGCGATGCGATCTTTGTGCAGGTATCGGCGCATACCGGGCAGGGATTGGACGATTTGCTCGAAATGCTGGCACTGCAGACTGAAGTTCTGGAATTAAAAGCCAATCCAAAACGCCGTGGCAAGGGAATTGTGGTTGAATCGCGGCTCGACAAAGGGCGAGGCCCTGTGGCGACCGTACTGGTGCAAAATGGTACTTTCCATCAGGGTGATACCGTGGTGGTGGGCTCGGCAACCGGTCGCTTGCGCGCCATTATTGATGAGAATGCCGTTCAGCATCGTACAGCCGGGCCATCCATTCCGTTTGAGTTGCTCGGTCTCGATTCCGTTCCCGAGGCAGGCCAGGAAATTTTCGCAGTCGAAAATGAAAAGCAGGCGCGCGATATTGTTCGTTACCGCAAGGACAAAGAGCGTGAACTCGGTGCAGAAGCCCAGAAACGGGCAAGTCTCGATGAGTTGTTTGCTAATATGCAGAGCGGTATCAAGGAAGTCCCTGTATTGATCAAGGGCGATGTGACCGGCTCTGTTGAAGCGATGGCCGAATCACTGGTTAAGGCCGGCACCGATGAGGTGAAGGTGAAAATCGTACACAAGGCGATTGGCGGCATAACCGAATCCGATGTGATGCTGGCATCGGCTTCCAACGCTATCATTATCGGTTTTAATGTCCGGCCCGAGTCCAAGGCCAAAAAAGTGGCCGAAGCTGAAGGTGTGGAGGTTCGCTTCTACAAAGTTATCTATGATGCCATTGATGAAGTGAAAGCGGCCATGGCTGGTGTATTGTCACCGGATGAAGTGGAGAAGGTTACCGGTTCTGCCGATGTGCGCGAAGTGTTCCAGGCACCGAAAGTGGGCGCTGTGGCCGGTTGTTACATGACCGACGGATACGTGACGCGTGGTTCGCATGTGCGTGTACTGCGCGATGGCGTGCTGATTTACGATGGCGTGCTGGCATCATTGCGTCGATTCAAGGATGATGTGAAAGAAGTGAAGTCCGGTTATGAATGCGGTATCAGTGTCGAAAAATTCAATGATATTAAAGAGGGTGATACCTTCGAATTTTATGTGATTGAAGAAGTGGCGGCCACGCTCTGATTATCGTCAAGATATTTTGTAATGCGTGGTAATCCTGCTGGTCAGCAGCGATTTCTTGCTGACATACAACGATTACTTTCGACATTATTACTGCGTGATGTTGCCGATCCCCGGTTTCATGGTGTCAGCATTACCCGGGTGGAGGCATGTGGTCGTCAGTTACTGAAAATCTGGGTCTATCACAACGGTGAAAGTGATCAGAATATCTGTATGCAGGCACTTAACCGTATGGCTCCACACTTTGAGCATGAACTGCGCCATGCGCTGACCAAGCGCCGGCTGCCGAAAATCCAGTTCCACTGGGATGCCGCTTTTGAGAAATCAGGCGATGTATTGCAGATGCTGAGAAACCTGGAAAGACCATGAGTGCAGCCATACCAGCTCCTACACAGCCACTGATCAGCGATGTGGACTGGCGCTCGGTAATTGACGCCATTGAACAGGCTAATCGGATCATGTTAATCACCCACTGTAATCCTGACGGGGATGGTATCGGTGCACAGCAGGCGCTGTATGATTTCCTTTCTGCGACAGGGAAACAGGTAAGCATGCATAACAGGGACGGTGTTCCGCGCATCTATCGTTTTCTGGAATACGCCGACCAGGTCGGGCTGGGCGACTGGAGCGGTATGCAGACTGCTGATCTGATTATCGCTCTGGATTGCGGCGCGTTCGGGCGTCTGGGTATGCCCGAATCATTCTTCGCCGGGGCGACCCTGCTGAATATCGACCACCATGCCAGCAATAAGCGATTTGGCGATATCAATCTGGTGGAAGCACGGTATTGCGCTACCGGGGCCATGATCTTCGACCTGATGCAGGCCATGCAGGTGCCACTCACGGTAGCCAGTGCAACGGCAATCTATACGGCTGTAATGACTGATACGGCCAGCTTTCGGCTGGCCAGTGCCACACCTGCGGTATATCGCATGGCAGCTTCCTTGATTGAAGCTGGTGCCAAACCGTGGCCGACCACAGTGCATGTTTACGAAAGCCGTTCACTGGCCGGTATGCAGCTGATGACCGCCTGTCTTTCGACGCTGGAGATCAAGAATGGTGGCCGCTCATCCTGGATTTATGTCAATCAGGATATTTATAGGCAGACCGGTGCGGATGTTGAAGATACCGAGGGTTTGATTGATTATGCGCGCAGTATCGATGGCGTGGAAGTGGCTGTGTTTTTGCGTGTGGATGAACATGACAGCAACAGATGGAAGGTCAGCTTCAGGGGCAAAACATGGGCTAATGTCGGTGATCTGGCTGCAACACTTGGTGGCGGCGGGCATGCTTATGCAGCCGGCTGTGTTTTGCGAGGGTCATTGCAACAGGTCTGCGAGAAGATTCAGCAGGCGGTTGACAAGGTTTTAGATTAGCTACTGCCGTGACGATTGCAGACAACGACATAATCGGTATTGTTTTTCTCGATAAGCCTTGTGGCTGGACATCGCGCCGTGCTGTAAATGAAGTGATTCGGGTGTTTTCCCGACCGGGGCAGAAACGCATCAAGGCGGGCCATGCCGGCACGCTCGATCCCCTGGCTACAGGAATGCTGCCCATTTTGCTGGGTGATGCGACGCGCTTTGCCGAGATGGGGCTGAATGCCGAAAAATCATACCGTGTCAGCTTCGACCTTTCTTATCAGACCGATACACTGGATATGGAAGGCGAGGTGTGTGCTCGGTTCGATGCGGAAATCAGTCGAGTGCAACTGGAGTTGCTGTTGCCCGGCTTCAGTGGCGAGATTGAGCAGGTGCCGCCGGCATTTTCAGCCATTCGTATCGATGGAAAACGGGCACATGATCTGGCCCGCAAGGGTGAACGTGTGGCGATGCAGGGCAGGCGTATCACCATTCATGCAATCAGGCTGGTTGCATTTGAATATCCGCTGGTTACGCTGGATGTATCGTGTTCCAAAGGTACCTATATCCGTTCACTTGCCCGAGATATCGGTGAGTGTCTTGGCATGGGCGGTTGTGTGACCTGTTTACGCCGTCTTTCCACCGGTGGGTGGCCTGAGGCGTTAATGGTTACCCCTGAACAGTTGGTTGCCAATAGGGAATCATGCCTGATGCCTTTGTCACAATGGTTGCGTGATTTTTATCATTTGATATTACCGGGTGAATTAGCCAGGCGTTTTGTACAGGGGCAACGGATTCAACTTAAAGACACTAAAGCAGATGCTGAAGAAAAAAATATGGCAGTATTTGCCGAAGATATACTGTTGGGAACCGGTATGCTGAAAGGCGGCATGCGGCATATGGTGTTGCATCCGGATAAAATCATGCCGTCTGCACAGAAGGTATTTTTGTGACGGAGAAAATGGAAAGATGCAGGAGAAAAAAATTGAAAAGAAACAACTATCTTATCCTGGGTTTTGCATTTGTCGGAGTGTTGTTTGTCAGCCAGATCAATGCAGGCCACAATACAGAAGCAAGGGAGAATAGCATGGGACTATTTACAAAGGCACCACAGGCGGGTGAAAAGGATATCCCGGCTGGAAATCATATTAACATTGAAACGGCTCATGGCAACATTCTGATTGAACTGTATCCGGATACAGCCCCGAATACCGTGGCTAATTTTAAGGCACTGACCGGTAAAGGTTTTTACGATGGGCTGAAGTTTCATCGGGTGATTGCCGGTTTCATGGCGCAGGGCGGCGATCCGGAAGGAACGGGCAGGGGTGGCCCCGGTTATAAGGTCAAAGCCGAGTTCAATGCTCGCAAACATGTACGTGGAACGGTCGCCATGGCACGGTCAGCCAGTCCCGATTCAGCCGGCAGTCAGTTTTACATCTGCTTCGGCCCGCAACCGCATCTGGATGGGCAATACACCATCTTC
>JAUZQI010000100.1 GCA_030951095.1 Mariprofundus sp.
CGATCTGGAAGTCAGCAACTTAAGGTTCTGCATGCAGTTACGCAGTTCCTCGCCGCTTCCCGGTGTTTTGAAATCAACAATACGGTGAATATCGGATGGAACGCCTTTAATCGAATAGGCTCCGGATGTCTCCAACTGAACAATACAGCCCAACTCGGACAACTGTTTCAGTAGTTCGATACAGTAACGCTGAGCCAGCGGTTCACCCCCGGTCACCAGCACCAGCGGTCGATTTGTTTCCCTTACCTGCCGGATGATGGCATCAATAGCCAGCCAGTTGCCGCTATCAGTCGGAATTGCCTGTGGTGTATCACAATAGCTGCATCTAAGTGGACAACCAGCCATGCGAATCAGCGTGCATGGCATACCGGCTAGCGTACTCTCACCCTGAATGCTGTCATAAATTTCATAGATACGCAGACGATGCCGGGAAACTGTAATGGTCAGTTCTCCGGTGTTATATCTGGATTATTCTGTGTTCTACCCAAAGCTTTTCGAGCCTGCTCCGCCAGATCTGAATCAGCATGATCACGAATTAAACGCCTGTAGTACAAGGCAGATTGTTGCCAGTGATTTTGGGATTCTGATATTTGCCCCAGCTTCAGCAGGGCTGCAGCATGTTTGACGCTGTCCGGATAGTGATCCGCTACATATTTGAATGCATTCAGCGCTCTGTAATGATCGTGCTGGGCAAAACGCGTCTCACCCAGCCAGTACCAGGCCTGATCGGAATACTCGCCATTCGAATACAAATCCAACTGCTTATTGAATGCACTGGCGGCTTCATCATAACGGCCACTTTTCCATGCAAGATAGGCTGCGGTATAGGCATTCTTTTCCGCTTCAAGCAATGCAGCTTTGTCGGCTTTCGGTGAAGCAGGTGGCAGGCCAGAACTATGTCCTTCCACTATTGTTGTATGCTGTATCTGATCCGAGCCAGTAATTGCTCTCTGTTCTGGCGAAATATTTTTTTTTGTCATGATTTTATTGCCCCGCGACCTGTGGCGTGAGCGATCAATGCGGCTGGATAATGCCTTCAGCTGGGCCTGTTGGGATTGATACAGATTTTCCAGTTTCTCTATTCGATCCTGAATCTCGTTCAGAGCACCGGATTGCTGCTGGCGCATTAGTTCGAATTGAATCTGGTTGGCACGCAGTTGTTCAATAGAATCGTTGATTTGCTGTTTTTCCTGAACTCTGGACTGTTCCATGGCGATTTGCTTTTCTTTGCTGGCGCAACCATTGAATCCAAGCGCACACAACAAAACAACGGCCACCGGATAAACCAGTGGCCGCCTCACAGATTTACAGTTATTGCAATTAACGGGTGACAATATCACCACGGCGATTCTGAGCCCAGCAGGATTCACCAGAACCTTGGCATGCCGGGCGTTCTTCACCAAATGATACCGTATCAACACGGCTTGAATTAACGCTTCTGGAACTCAGGTAATCACGGACACTATCGGCACGACGCTGACCCAGCGCCAGATTATACTCACGGCTACCGCGTTCGTCACAATTACCTTCAATAGTAATACTGGTGCTTGCATTGGCATTCAACCATTCAGCATATCCATCCAGCGTAGCGCGAGCAGCTGCATCCAGATCTGAACTGTCAAAGGCAAAGTACACCGAATTCGATGACGGCTTTTGAGCGCTGGCTGACTCCACAGGGCTAACCGTCTGGGCCGGTTTAGATGATGTGTCTGTAACCTCAACTTTCTTGGAACATCCGGCAAACAGCATTGCTGCTGATACCATGGCAATCAAGAGAACTTGTTTGGTTGTGCGTGTTGTTTCCATATTTTCCTCCCTTTGTGCATCTAGTTTCGTGCATCTGATTGAGACGCATAGTGACACCTGTACGCTTTCAGTCAACCATCTAACGTAACTTTTTTCATTTTGCTTTAGATTTAATCTGCGTTTTGTGCAAATGATGTTTCACCCTTACCTGTTTCTTCGTTCATGACCCCACATGGGTACATACGAGAGTATATGTATTCCGAAACATTATCAGGTGGTTACGGAATAATATGTATTAATGGCGTGACCAGGAAGGATCCGATGCATCAATAGCCGGCGAAGTGATTGGCTCTGATTTTCCACCCCAGCTTGGTACGCGGTAGATACGCCGAATATGATGTTCTTCAGCAGAATAGAGCAGCATTTGACCATTGGGTGCCCATGATGGTGACTCAATTCGTTTACCAGTAGCCAGATAACGAATATCCGAACCGTCCGGACGCACTGTTGCCACTGCAAAAGACCAGTTTTTTAACGAAATCATCGCAATTCGATTACCTGCAGGAGACCAGGAGGGCGATGTGTTATAGCTCCCCGTTGTGCTAACCAGTTCAACCTTGCCGCCTGATAATGCTTTGCGATATACCTGTGGTTTGCCGCTTCGATTACTGACAAACGCAAGCCATTTGCCATCGGGTGACCAGGTTGGGGTAGTATCAATACCCTTATGATGAGTGAACTGCCGCCACGTGTTGTTTTTAATATCATATATATGAATTTCGCTATTGCCTGTATGCGACAATGTAGCTGCAACATAGCGACCATCAGGCGAAAATTCGGGAGTACTGTTCAGTCCTTTAAAATCACCGAATGCGGTTCTTTTACCGCTGGTTAAATCGAAAAATTCCAGCCGTGGATGGTTGCCGACATAAGTATTTAATGCCACCAGGCGACC
>JAUZQI010000101.1 GCA_030951095.1 Mariprofundus sp.
AATCTCGATGTGATTAAAACGGCTGACTGGATTGTCGATCTCGGCCTCGAAGGCGGCGACAAGGGCGGTGAGATTGTTGTGTCAGGCCCTCCAAAAAAAGTAGCTGCGTGCGAAACGTCGCATACCGGATTTTACCTGAAATCGGTACTTTGATTCTCTAAATGCGCTGCTGATAATGCATGATCGACAATAACCTTGCAAATATGGTAATGAAACTCCAGAATTGCAAGGATGTTAAGTAGGTTATTACAATCTGAAATGTTGCGAGCGTTGAATGAGTCTCCCGCTGTCGTGCTGCTGGGGCCTCGGCAAGTGGGTAAAACAACCCTAGCACTGGCTGTAGCGCATGCTGATCAGTTGTATCAAAAGCAGACGATCTACCTTGATCTTGAGTCAGAAAATGATCGGGCCAAGCTGGCACAGCCGGAGTTATACCTTTCCGATCATCTGGATAAGTTGGTGATTCTTGATGAAGTACATCGCGCACCCGGCCTTTTCCCTGTGCTGCGTGGTTTGATTGATCAGGTGCGTAGAAGTGGGCGGAAATCCGGTCAATATCTGCTCCTGGGCTCTGCTTCACTCGCGCTTCTAAAGCAGTCCGGGGAGAGCCTGGCCGGGCGGGTTGCCTATCTGGAACTTGATGCATTGAATATACTCGAAACGAAGCAGCAGGCATCGGATATGCTCTGGGTTCGGGGTGGATTTCCTGAAAGCCTGCTTGCGGTGACTTATCAGCGTAGTTTACGATGGCGACTGGATTTTATTCGTACTTATCTGGAACGTGATATCCCTCAGTTCGGGCCGCATATTGCGGCTGAAACGCTACGGCGTTTCTGGACTATGCTGGCGCATCATCAGGGTGGCCTGCTCAATACAGCCCAGTTCGCCCGTAATCTGGGCGTGGATGGCAAGACGGCATCATCGTATCTTGATTTGATGGTGGATCTGCTGTTGGTTCGCCGGTTACAGCCATGGTATGCCAATCTTGGTAAACGTCTGGTCAAAGCGCCCAAGACGTATATTCGTGACAGTGGCATTGTTCATGCATTACTCGGCATAGAAGATAAAGAAAGCCTTCTCTCTCACCCTGTTGTTGGTCATAGCTGGGAAGGGTTTGTCATTGAGAATCTGCTCTCCTGCGCTCCTGCTGATGTGCAGGGATATTTTTATCGCAGCAGTGGCGGTGCCGAAATTGATTTATTGTTATTATGGCCTGATCACACGTTATGGGCGATTGAAATTAAACGCAGCTTGACGCCGAAAGTGGATCGCGGATTTCACTCAGCTTGTGCAGACCTCACGCCTGCGAAAAAATTTATCGTGTATCCCGGCGTAGAGCGTTATCCCGCCAGCGATGATATCGAAGTGATCTCCCTGACTGATTTGGCCCGACTAGTCTTGCAGACGCATCAGGGCCAGTAGGTGACTTTGGCGGTGCAGGTTTCGGAGATTTCAATGCGAGAAACGCGCAGGCGATCATTGTCCAATCTGTTGCTCATTTCCTTGTAGAGTTCACGGGCGACATTTTCGCTGGATGGATTGATGACATCGAATGGCGCTATATCGTTTAAATTGTAGTGATCCCAAGGCTTCAGGGCAGTTCTGAGTTCGGTTTTCATGATTTTGTAGTCGATACCTAAACCCAGTTTATCGAGTTCTTTACACTCGACATACAGCGTGACATGCCAGTTGTGGCCATGCAGGCGGGCGCAGTCTCCGGGATAGCCGCGCAGACTATGGGCTGCGGAAAAATGGGTGGTGATTGATAATTCAAAAAGGGCGGTCATTTGCGGGCTCCGGGCAATAAGAATGCTGCGGATACTGTTCGGCCCTCGCCAACCAGAATGTTATAGGTACGGGCGGCGGAACGTGAATCCATGCATTCCAGGCCGATATGCCGTTCGGCCATCGTATCCAGAATATCTGCACTCGGAAATGTGGTGAGTCGACCTGTGCCCAGAATTAGCACTTCGGGCGCGGGTTCGGTGAGTGGGGCGAGATGATCCAAGCTTAAATCACGCAATCGTTCAGGACCCCAGTTATCGTTTAACTTGCCCTGATGAATTGAAATGCCGGAGGCATAACGGGTTTGATTGACTTGCAGGTAATCATCACCATAACCGGTGAACATGAGTGTGCCTGTGGCCAGCCGGGGGCTGATATCGCCTTTCATGCGGGGGTGCTAGGACAGAAAACCGAGGAGATAATCAGGGCCGTGCTTCCATAGCCTTGATTTCATCTTCGTCCGACTTGAAACGACCGGCCAGTGCCATCATCACCGGGCTAGCCACATAGATGGATGAGTAGGTTCCCACCAGAATACCGGCAATCAGTGCGAAGGCGAAATCGTGAATCACTTCGCCGCCGAGGAAGAATAATGCTGCTACCACCAGTAAGGTGGTGACGGAAGTCATTAAGGTGCGGCCCAGCGTCTGGTTGATCGAGCCATTCACCACGCTGATTTCATCAGCCGGCGTTTTGCGTTTTCTGTTGGCTGCGAAGTTTTCGCGAATACGGTCGAAAACCACAATGGTATCGTTGAGCGAATAGCCGATCACGGTTAGCAGCGCGGCAATCACCGGCAAGGTGAATTCTTTGCCTGTAATGGCAAATAGGCCCAGAATAATAGTGATATCATGCAGCAGGGCCGCATCGGCACCGAGCGCGAAACGGAATTCAAAACGGAAAGTGATATAAACCAGAATCGCTAGCATGGCGATCAACACGGCCATAATGCCGGCCTGTGTGAGTTCTTCGCCGACTTGCGGGCCGACAAACTCCACACGGCGCATTTCAACAGCGTCGGCAGTAAATTTCTCGCTTAAGCCATCCAGAATGGCGGTGCTGATGGTAGAAGATTTTTCGCCATCTTTATTTTGTACGCGAATCAGAATTTCTTCCGGCGAACCGAATTCCTGAATCACCGCATTGCCAAATCCTTTCGGAGAAATCGAGTTACGCACGTCGGCAATGGTTGGTGCTTTATCGAATTTTACTTCGACCAGTGTACCACCGGTGAAATCGATGCCGAAGTTCAGACCTTTGGCGGCCAGCATCCCCAATGAAATGAGAATCATCAGGGCAGAAATGGCCAGAGCAATTTTACGCTTGCCAATGAAGTCGATATTGATGTCGGGACGAATTAGTTGCATATCAGAAACCTTAAATACTTAGTTTTTCTACACGGCCAATTTTTGCTGTGGAAGTAGCAACAATGGCGCGGGTAACTGTGATGGCAGTAAACATGGAAGCTAGAATACCGACGGACAGCGTCACGGCGAATCCTTTCACCGGACCGGAACCGAACTGAAACAACACGATGGCGGCAATCAACGTGGTGATATTGGCATCGACAATGGTGGAGAATGCCTTATCGTAACCGCCGTCAATGGCAGCTAATGGTGTTTTGCCCAGATTCAACTCTTCTCGAATACGCTCGAAAATCAGCACATTTGCATCCACGGCCATACCAATGGTCAGCACGATACCGGCAATGCCAGGCAGGGTGAGCGTGCCACCGATGATGCTCATGGCGGCCAGAATCAGCAGCATATTAAAAATCAGCGCGATGTTCGCCACCATACCGAACATGCGGTAATACACAGCCATGAAAATAAGTACCAGTATACAACCCACGACGATCGAATTCATACCCTGATCAATCGAATCCTGACCAAGGCTGGGGCCAATGGAGCGCTCTTCCACTACCTTAACAGGAGCAGGCAGGGCACCGGCGCGTAATATAATGGCCAGGTCATGGGCTTCAGCTGGCGAGAAACTGCCGGTAATTTGAGCTGAGCCTCCGGCAATGCGTTCGCGAATGACCGGTGCCGAATTGACTACGCCTTCCAGAATAATTGCAAAGCGTTCGCCAACATGTGCTGCGGTCAGCTTGTCAAATTTGCGTGCGCCCTTGCTATTGAATTTCAGCGTGACGGCATATTCGTTGAAACGTGAATCAATGGAAACGCGTGCATCGGCAATTTCGGTGCCGGAGAGCAAAGTACGTTTTTTCAGCAGATAGGGTTGACGATAGCTCTGACCATTGCGCGTTTGTTCCGGGCCATACATGATGATATCACCGGGAGGAAGGCTGCCTGACATGGCTTTGTCGAGATCACCTTTTTCATCCACTAGCTTGAATTCGAGCTGAGCAGTGCGGCCAATTAGCTGTTTGGCATGCGCTGTATCTTCATAACCCGGGATTTGCACCAGAATGCGGTGCTTGCCCTGTTTGATGATAACCGGTTCCGTGGTGCCCAGTGCATCAATACGACCACGAATGACTTCGATGGCCTGATCAACGGCAAATTTACGTGTTTCTTCAGCG
Organism: Mariprofundus sp.; assembly: GCA_030951095.1. Lineage (GTDB taxonomy): Bacteria > Pseudomonadota > Zetaproteobacteria > Mariprofundales > Mariprofundaceae > Mariprofundus. The sequence continues at coordinate 4,331 of JAUZQI010000101.1, forward strand.
ATGCTTTCTTTCAGAGTCAGTTTGAACGTGTTGTCGGCAGCCGGCATCATAGTGTAATTGTTGAACGTTTCTTCCAGCAGCGATCGAGCCGCTTCAGTATCACCACTGTTTTTGATAGTGATAACAAGGGAATTACCATCCGTGACCAAATTGCGGTAACGGATTTTCGCTTTACGCAGTGTCTGTCGGGCCGAATCAATATCTTCTTCAACACTATGTGATACAGCCTTGTCGACATCGACATCGAGTACCAGATGGATACCACCTTTCAGATCAAGACCAAGGCTCATTGGATTGCTTAATGAAGCAGGCCACCATGAGGGCACGGATGTGACATTGGGCAGCGAGGCCATCAGTGAGATGGTCAGCACGGACAAGATTAACCAGATTTTCCAGCGTGGAAAGCTATGCATTGCGTGAATCCTTAAACGTATTTGTTGATATGACGTGTATTTTTATGGGATGTCTGGAAGATAGATTTCAGTCTGCCAGTCCGACAATAGTGTCCCGTTTTACCTTGACGCGAACGCCATCGGCAATATCTACTTTCAGCGTATCATCCTTGACGTCAGTCACCTTGCCGTACAAGCCGCCACCGGTAATAATCGTATCGCCCTTTTTTAATTGATCGATCAGATTGCGATGTTCCTTGAGTTTTTTCTGTTGGGGACGAATGAGAAGAAAGTAGAAGATGACCATGATCAAGACCAGTGGAATCAGTGAAGCGAAGCCGCTACCACCATCGGCTGCCGGGGCAGCTTCGGCGTAAACCGGTGTAATGATAGCTATCGCAGCCGCAACAGATGCGATGATAGAAGAATAACGTGTTTTCATGATGGATAGAGCTCCTGATTGATGTCCCGATTTGGAATCTTGTTAAATATCAATTTCCAAGGGTCGGCGATTATGCACGTCCACGGTAGTGTTGTAAAAACTGATCTCGAAATTCGGGCCAGTTTCCCAGCTCAAGCGCATTTCTGGCTCGAAGCATGAGGTCGCAATAGTAGTGTAGATTATGCAAGGTATTCAACCTCGAACTTAAGATTTCTTTTGCCATATACAGGTGTCGCAAATAAGCGCGGGAGAAATGCGTGCAGGTATAACATGTGCAGCCTTGCATAATCGGTTGCTCATCATCGAAATGTTTGAGGTTTTTGATGTTTATTTTACCGTCATCGGTGAACAGCGTACCGTTTCTGGCGTTTCTGCTGGGCATGACGCAATCGAACATATCAATGCCGCGATCAATGCCTTCGATTAAATCATCCGGTGTACCGACCCCCATCACATAATGCGGTTTATCGGCAGACAGATGCGGTGCCAGTGTATCGAGCATGGTCATCATGTCCTCTTTC
>JAUZQI010000102.1 GCA_030951095.1 Mariprofundus sp.
TCGCTGTTGTCGAATGTCAGTGCCCCTTTACGAAATAATTGCGGTTGGCGGTAATCGGGGTACCAGCCGCAATGCTTGATCCAGCGGCCCATAAACCAGTTTTTTCGCGGCACATAATATGTATCGAAAGCTTCTGGGGCAGCGATAATCTGGCGAATTTCTGTTGCTGCTTCCGGTGTACAGCGTTCATCCGAATCGAGGCTGAAAATCCAATCATGTGAACAGGATGCAATGGCCTCGTTACGCAACTTTCCGAATCCCTCAAAGTCAGCCTGCACCACGCTTGCACCCAGTGACGCAGCAATTTTCGCCGTGCCATCTGTGCTGTGTGAATCGACCACAATCACTTCATTGGCCCACAGTACGCTGGTAACCGCTGCTGCGATTTTTTCTGCTTCATTATAGGCGATAATATACACGGATATTTTAGACATCACTGTCTCCGGGAGCAATTTCGAGATGTTTGAGTCCGATTCTGGCTTCAATGCGTCGTTCATTCAGGCAAGCCTGCAACATTGTATCGTTTTCTTCCAGACGTTGGCGAGAAGACTCCTGATGCCACAGATGTAATACGGGCAGACCACGCAAATTTCGGCGTGAAAACCCGGCATGCAACAACCGTGCCGTTAAATCAGAATCTTCGCGCCCCCAACCCTCGAAACTTTCGTCGAAACCATTGATACGAACTAGCGCTTTAGTGGGGCAACTCAGGTGGCAACCGCGTATGCCTTCGAGTTGAAACGATGGCTGTGAAAGGGTGGCTGGCAACAACAGGGGAAAGAGACGATTGATGCTGCCACTTATACGTTGCCTCAACCACCAAAGCATTGAACGTGCTGTTTCAAAGGAATTCAACTGGCACATCCTTTCAGTGCATGGCCTGGATAACAGCACCCGGCTGCCGCTGATAAAATAATGATCGCCGGCAAAACGCCGCTGTGCGGCTATCAGTCCGGGCAATGGGATACAATCACCATCGGTAAGCAGGGTATGAGTCTCGCTGATCCGGCTGATTACACGATTATGGATTCGGGCTTTGCGAAAACCGTTATCTGCCTGCCACAGGTGATGGATGGTGACTGGAAAATCAGCCTGTACGTGCCTGATTGTCTGCGCGGTTTCCGGTGTTGAGCCGTCATCGGCAATATAAATGGTGAAATTTGTGTCCGTTTGGCGACGGTAGCCTTCCAGCGTCAGACGCAGAAAGTCCGGTTGATTATAGGTCGAAATGACAATCGCAAGCGATACACCGGACATGCTTTTACCTGTCCTTGAACAGGCCGTTCTCCGGTTGCGCGTAGATCAGTGTAAAGCCTACCCAGTTCAGCAGTTGATAGCCGTGGTCTTCCAGGTACAGGTGCATTGGCAACTTGAGAATCTTGTGCAGATCGGTCAAATGTGTTTCGGTCAACAGGATTTTTGGTTTATATCGTTCCATATCGAGTGAACGTATAACATTGAAATCGTGGCCTTCGGCATCGATAGTCAGCAGATCAATCTGCCTGTTCTTGAACGGCGTTGCATCAATGATTTCAGTTAATGGTTTTGTTTCAATTTCGTCTTTGCTGTACACTGGCATTGGCGTTTTTTTGGCCACGTCCGGGTCAATGGTGGAACCCAGTCCGTAGCGACTGAAATTATATACGGTGACATCACCATGCTGATCGGACACGGCAGCATTGATATTGATATCATGGGGCCGGGCCAGATTGAAACATTTGATTTTAATGGCATCCATATCGATGTTGATGCCTTCCCATCCACGTTTGTGCAGGAAGCAGGTGTTGGAGAATTTGCTCGGGTGATAGCAGCCGACATCCACATAGAAGCCGTCTTTGACATGTTTGTCGAGCCAGTCATTTATCACCACATCCTCTCCGAATTGGGAGTGGTGCTTTCGGGTGTGACGGGTCAGATATGTTTTTCTCAAAATATACAGTTTTTCGAACATATCAGAGAGCGTCATGGTTTCTGCTCTAGCTGCTTCGTTGGCATATTATGTTTCGACTCCGTTGCCGGGCTTATATGATAAGCGGTCAGATGGGCGAAGATACGGCCGAACTTGATTTTGGCCATCATTTTGATGGGGATATGGCGTTCATCATCGGTCATCCACAGTTTCATTTTCCCTTTATTGGTGAAAATGCCCGCCGTTTTCAACTTGGGGTTCACAATAATACACCTGATCTTTTCACCCCATGGCGCTTGCAATACCTCTGTTTTAGTCAGAATATTGACTTCAAGTTCATAACGTTTGCGCGAATCAAAGATTGGAATGGAAAGGGTTTCTCCGGCTTTTAACTGCTGGCCACGCACAGCCAGAAATGCATCGATTACGCTTAAGTGACCAGCCGGAACATCGAAATATTCGCTAACATTATGCTGGGTATATGCAACCTTGTTTTGCTTCCAGATGAATTCGGTGCGTTTTTGTGCTGTGTATTTACGTTCATGAAGGTTGGCATCAAACAGTGTGCTTTGCATTTTTCCATCAATGCAGATGCCGGTCGCTGTAATGTGATCACGTACTTTTTTAAATATGTCCAGCACTTTGTTGGTACGGGCGAATGTTCTGGTCTGCCAGCCTTGTTCGGTGGCAACGATATCCATATTTGCCGAACCGGCATTGATAAACTCCCAACCGACATCAAAACGCATGTGTTCACCGATATAGGGCATGCAGCCAGATGCTGGAGAGACCCTTGTCGGGGCTGCAGGCTTTGCGGTTGCAAAGGCAGAGGATGCCAGCGATATGATCACAATGAATATCGCTGATAAGCGAAATGTCATGGTTGCAAACTGTTGCCGAACAAGCCGATAACTGTCATGACCAGATTGTCATCTAACAAGCTGATTGCGCCCATGATGATCATGCCGCCAAGCAAGGCAGACAGGTGATTCCATTCCCGATGCTGTTTGACCAGTGCCCAGCTGAATGAACCGCTAAAAATCTGGCTGTTCCAACGTGGCAGCAGGGCAGGGGTAATTGCCATGAAATTGCGATAGGTATCACCAAACAGATCAATGAGGTTTTGTTCCTCATTTTTCCATGTTGGTATATAAATAATGAAAAAAGAGATACTGACAATGATAAAGGCCAGCAGACTGTTACCAGTGATGCAAAACCCCATAGCAACCAGGAAGTGCCCCAGGTAAAGCGGATGACGGCACATGGCATAGGGGCCGGTAATTGTGACTTCTGCTGATTTGTGAATGTGGCCGGAAGCCCACAGACGCAAGCCTTCACCCATGGCAACAATAACAAACCCCAATATCCAGCTTATGAGCGTTGGTTGTGCCAGAAACACAATAGCGGCACCCATCAGCACGCTGGCTGGAATACGGGCATGCAAAAGCATGCGGTGAGCAAATGATTTTTCAGAGCTCATGTAAAATCCTTGTGATGGATTCCGGGTCGATGGCATCCATACAGATGAATTGATCGCAGTTCCTTTTGAAACAGGGGCCACAAGCCGGGTTTGATTCGATATGCCAGTGTAGATCTCCTTGTGTTTCAGCATCCGCAAAAGGAGCGGAGCGCCAGGATGCCGACGGCCCCCAGAATGTCACCGTAGGGGTGCCCAGTGCTGCTGCCAGATGCAACATGCCGGTATCTGCACCGACCACAGCACGTGCCCCTTTCAAAAGCGTGCACAATGCTGACATATTCAGGCGTTCGGGCAAGGCGAAGCCATTACACTGTTCAGCCAACCTGACCGCCAGTATTCTTTCATCCGGATTGCCCCAGCTAAATACCGGCATTTTTCCGGACGCAATCAGATCATCGGCTATAGTCAGCCAGCTACGTTCAGGGAATTTTTTTGTTTTCCACCCCCCGGCCGTGTGCAGAATAACAAACTTTTTGTCTGTCAGTTCCAAACGAGAAAACAGGTTGATATCCATGCTGATTCGGGTTTGCCTGATATCTATGCGAGGGGGCTTGTATGCAAGAGCCGATGCAGGTGTTTGCCCGGGATGAGGGACAAAAGGAGCCATGGCTACACGTCGATATTGTTGCACCACATGTTTTTCATCGTGGTGAAATATTACCGGGTACGCCAACCATGCGCTGATTTTTTCTCTAAGCTGCTCTTTATCAATGCCGTAAACCGGACGCCCGACAGCTCGAGCCAACAGCGCGGATTTCAGCAACCCCTGCAGATCCAGGATGGCATCAAAACCTGTATTTTTTAGTTGTCGAACGGCTTGCCATGCAGATGTAAGTGGCTGTTTACCTTTCATTGCAACAATATGAACAATAACAGTTTGCGGGAAAATTTCGGTGACAAATGCATATCGTGCATCCACCAGCCAATGTACCTCGGTCACTTCAGGTCGGGATAACAGATCATCGAGGGCTGGCAGTGCATGGATGATATCCCCGAATGCCGAGAGTTTAACAATCAGGATTTTCATGAAGACCTTGTTTCCTCTCCTGACGCGCATGGATTTTTACACCCCGTGGTATGAAACATTACCGCGGGGTAGAAAAAATCACGCAGGCGCGTGCTTTGTTTCATGTTAACATGGCGAGGCAGGCATCCAATAGCAGCGTCGGGCTAATATTGGCCATGCAGGGATGCCCCGGAACTGTACATTCCCGTTTCAGACAAGGGCTGCAATCGGCCGGTTGATAGAGAATCCGCACATGTGGACCACTGGGAGAAGTGCGTTCCGGGTCGGTGGCACCAAATGGTGTTACGGTAGGAATTCCCAATCCTGCCGCGACATGCATAAGCCCCGAATCGTTACATAACATCAAACGGCTTCCTGCAATCAGTTGCAGGGCTTCTGCCAGGCTGGTTTTGCCCGCTGCATTCCAGTGCGGGGTTGCAATATCCTTTAGAATGATTTGACCGACTTCATTGTCTTCAGGCATACCCAGAATAATCGGCTGCCAGCCGGATTCAGCTAGTCGTTGCACAACCTTGTTGTAGCTTTTGGCCGGATAACATTTGGCGCCGCCGAACTGGGCACCAGGGGCAATACAAATCACCTGTTGTGGGTTCAGTCCATGTTGCTGCATGGATTCATGAGCGCCGGGTTTGGCTTGATCAGGAATACAAAGCCTGACTTCGCGTTCTGTTACGGGAATGTCCAGTTGATCGGGAATATCCAGATAGAAACCACGGTGGTGCTCATTTTTTAATTTGATACGATGGGGTAACGCCTTGCTTAACAGCAGTTTACGCCACTGGCCTTGATAACCAATCAGTTGACTGATTCCAGCCTGACGGCACTGAAAGGCGGAGCGAAAACTGTTGGGAAACAGAAATGCCATATCAGCTTTGGGAATCGTTTCCTGATATGTAGTTCCGGGTAAATCCAAATACGGTAACAGATCGCTCAGCCAGGGCCTGCCACACACGGAAATTTGCTCAGTGTGACTATGTCTGAGGTGGTATTCACAGATAGCACGCATGGCCGGTTGAGCCATGATTGCATCTCCGATCCAGTTGGGTGGCATCAACAGTAGATGCGAAACAGTCTTCACGTTGTCGTCTGTTTGCTGCTATGCCGTGGGGCACAGACAAATATATGTTGCTCACGCTTACAAAATGGCAGATGGATCGTGCGTATTTTTCGAACAATTTCGTCTTCGATGTGGAAGTGACGCGCCAGTGTGCGCCGGATACCAGTCCGGGTATAATAATAGGGACGGGTTCTGGAGCACAGGCCGGGGAACATACACAGAGCCATGTAATGCAAGCGTGCTTCAAGCTGGCTATGTGTACGGATTGCCAGAATTAACTTGCCCCCCGGTTTCAACAGGCGTTCGATTTCATTGATAACCAGTTCGGGATTAAGCGTATGGGGGATCATATTCAGGCAAATGATCAAATCATAACTGGCCGCAGGTTTCGGGATATTTTCTGCTGCTGTAGCCAGGTATTCACCTTCTTCAGGTAGTTCTCCCGGGAACATACGTCTGAAATCATCGGCCATCGGGTCGAGGTAAGTTTTATGCTGTTGAGGTAACAGGCGGGAGATGCAAATCGGGCCGCATCCGACTTCCAGCACAGTGCCATCTTCGGAGTATTGTTTGGCATAACGTTGCAATAACGACAACAACGACCGCTCAACCCGTTCCCGTTCCGAATTCAGACTTTTGTTTTTCCATGCCTGCAATGACAGCTTTTGGGATGCCAGCCAGCGAATATTGGGTACGGGTCTGTGTTTACTCATACCTGTTCCTGATTTTTCCGGTTTTGTTCATCCCGCCCTTGTTCATCTTGCTCTTTTTCATCCAGATATAACCAGCGACGGTGAATCCATAGCCACAGTTCCGGACGTTGGTGAATCATAGGCGCAAAACTGTCGCAAATCACCCGCATGGTTTCTATATCATCTGTTACCTGTTCATCAACAGGTATGGAACAGAATTTCAATCGAAAGTGAAAACCTTTGCCGATACGGTGCAACTCAACACCAACTACAGGTGTGTGATATTTATTGGTGAAGATGGCAGGCATTGTGGTGGTAAGTCCCTCATACCCCAGGAATGGAACAGGACTCCCGTTGGACAGGTGCTGATCAACCATAACGGCAACACAATGGTTCTTTTTCAGAGCTCTGGGCATCCAGCGCAGGCCAGCATCTCTGGCCCGTAATGTAGCACCGAAACGACTGCGTGCCTGTAGTACGAAATGATCCAGTGCAAGCTGGCGCACGGTGCGATATACGACTTCTGCATGGTGCCCGAGCATTGACATGCAAAGGGCGCCTAACTCCCAGTTGCTGTGATGGCATGCTGTTAAAATCACACCTTTGCCCAGTGATTCAGCTTGCAATAAAACCTGTTCATTTTCTATTTCAATGCGTGAAAGAAGGAATGTTTTTGAGCGCAAATAAACATGGGGGAGTTCAAAACAAGTGCGCCCCAGTTCAGCAAAGGATTCCCGGCTGATTTGTCGCTTCCATGCATCGGGCCTGCCCGGATAAACCCGGTTCAGGTTGCGCATGGCAATACCGCGATGCCGGACATCCAGATAATAAGCTGCACGGCCAAGGCCAGCCCCGAATGCACCCAATAAACGCACAGGAATCAGGCGCAATATAGTGAAGAACAGTCTAACGGCAAAAGAAGCCATCATAGCGTAAATGTTTATGTGGCTAAACTTTTGGCCTCATCAATCAGCATAACCGGAATATCATCCCGAATCGGGTATTCGAGTTCACATTTATCGCACACGAGCCCGCTTTTGGTGTCATTATAACGAATGTCGCCCTTACACTTGGGACAAGCCAGAATTTCCATTAATGCTTTATCGATCATTTTCAACTCCAGAACTATTTCATGTCGTACTATTTCATGTCGTATAAATGCAAAGTCAAAAGCATTTCACAGCAAGGTAAGCGACGTCACACAGAGAAAAGGCAAAATCATTTCAAAGGTTTTTACAACATTGCTCAGCATTTTCACGGTGAATATACAGTTGGTCAACTGAGCAAGGCTAGCCCTATGTATCAGATGGCTCAATAAAATGCGGCCCGGTGAGGGCCGCATGGTTGTTCAGGGATGGAAGGACTGTTCTGCTTAATCGTCTCCAAGCATGCCGAACATAGCCAACACATGTTGGAAGAGCAGGAATACATCCAGATATAGTGTAAGCGCTGCCGATATATATTCATCATTCGGATAATCACGCAGAATGCTGGATGTGTCATACAGGATAAAGGCCGAGAACAGCAGCACACCCACGCCGGACAGGGTTAGCGCCAACATCGGTGATTCAAAGAAGAAGTAATTGGATAGCCCCAATACGATCATGGCGATGAGGCCTGTCCACACAAATCCTTTCAGAAAGGAAAAATCGCGGCGCGAAATCAAGGTGTAGGCGGTGAGCGAGACAAATGCCACGGCTGTGGTCATAAACGCCTGCGTAACCAGCGTGCCGGATTTGGCGGCAACCATGCCGACCAACGGTGAAATCGCCATGCCAGTAATGGCACCGAATGCAAGCAGGGCAACAAAGTTAATGCCCGGTTTATGCCGCACGCCCTGTACCAGAAAAATACCGCCAATCATGATGAATAGCATCATAAACGGGTGTTCATGCGGGAAAGCAAGACCCATCGACATGAAGGCTCCGACACTGCCTGCGGCAATACACAATGCGAGCATACCATAAGTTTTACCCAGAAAATTGATGCGATCGTCAGCCAGTTGTGTAGTCATTGTTGCTGAATTCATATGTATAACCTCCAGATTATGCAGCGTAATGTAGGGGCGCGAACTATCAGGTCAAGTGACCTTACCCACAGCTATGGTACGTGTTTATCGTGCGTAATGATTTCAATATCGATAATTTCCGATTGCTCACGGTTCGCATAAGCAGGGTTGGTATGATGCGGGTTATTGATTTGCTGGAAGGGGAGCAGCCTGTTGATGATTAAACGTCGGAGGGGGGGGGACAACAGCAGAAAACCGGCGCTGTCGGTGATAAACCCCGGTGTAAACAGCAGTATACCGGCAAAAGCGATCATCAGCCCGTGCAGGCCATGATCAACAGGAGCTTCACCGTGCGCCATACGTTTCTGTGCATCAACCAGTGTACTCATGCCTTGCCAGCGAATCAGCAACCCGCCCAGAGCAGCCGTAAACAGGCATAAGGCTATGGTGGAAAGGCCACCAATACCGCTGCCAACTTCGATTAACAGCCATAATTCCAACAGCGGAATAGAGATAAAGAGTAGAAATAAAATTCTTAACATAGGCAATGTATAGGGCGTGATCCTGAAAAATACAAGGGCTTCCAGGGAAGCGCTGATCAAACCATGATTCACGATCCTGCATGTGAAATGAACGATTTCTGCGTTAAAGATTTGAGCCATAGCGGTGCTATGCCTTGCAATCTTTGCCTTGGACTCCTTCATTTCCCATTGCGGTCTCATCAAACCAGATTTAATCAGCATTTCCCTAGGCTAAAGCGGATGAATCACAGGCTGTAACATCGGCATCATTGCATCGACTGAAATAAATACGAGGCATAACAGGTATATATGCAAATTCGAATGCCATGTTTGTATCGAATTAAAAGTACCGAATAATTACCACCATAATGTCTCGAGATCCAACCAGGAGGTGTTAAGATGATCTTACATAGAACAGCAGGAATCACAGTGCTGGCCACCGGTCTGTTATTTGCGGCCACACCGGTATTTGCCGGTGATTACGCAACGGACAGTGGAGCCAAGTTTTCACGCGGCCTTGCCAATACCGTTACCGGATGGGGTGAAATCCCAAAAAATATCGCCAACGAAAGTCATGATAAAAATGCATTTGCTGGTGTAACCTATGGAACAGCCAAGGGTACAGCACATACGGTAGGCAGAACAGTAGTGGGGGCTTTTGATTTGGTTACATTCTTTGTCCCAACTGACGAATATGTGCACTCGACCTATGTGTGGGAAGGCACTGGTAATGAAACATCCTATGGTAGTCGATACTAGCGACAGATCGTATGGACGGGGATACCTGTTGCATCAGTGTATCCCCCGGCCTGTGTAACATGATGTAGAAATAGAAAATATTTTACTTTTGCAGCGCGGCTTCAAACAGGGGAAAGTCTTCAACAACCTCATAGCCGTTATTTTTGGCTTCAACATTAGCAGCAATAATCTGCTCTATCGGTAATTCAGTGTAAGCGTCACAATGTTTTCGTTGTCGGCAATGACATGCTACACATGCCACCAGATCATTCTTGAATCCGCGGTTTTTTCCTTTTTTTATGCACCAGATAAGACTCATCGAGACAGAATAACGATTTCGGCTCTCAAGCGCCAGCCAGGCAGATACTGGTTTACTCAGAGCCACTTGCAAAAGTCTGGGTGGATAAGATGCAATCCCGCTTTGCGTGGATTTTCAGGCTGGATTGAAAGGTATGGTGGTTCCATGCCTCGAAGATTCAGCTTGGAAATATGCCGAAGTTGGGAGGCAGATTGCCGCTCACGACTTTTGCAAGTGGCTTTCCCTTAGTCATAAATACGACACGACACCAGTTGGCGCAGGGTGAGTTATATT
>JAUZQI010000103.1 GCA_030951095.1 Mariprofundus sp.
CACCATTCGCGATCTTGCCTGTTGTGACGGCACCGGCCTTAATCCTGCCTGTTGTGACGGCACCGGCCTTGATCCTGGTTGTTGTCACGGCACCAGCCTTGATCCTGCCTGTTGTGACGGCACCAGCCTTAATCCTGGTTGTTGTAACGGCACCGGCTTTGATCTTGCCTGTCGTAACGGCACCGGCTTTCAGTTGCGCTGTGCCGACTGAATTGGCTGGCAGCGGAGCTGCTTCCACTTGCACTGGTATCATCGCAACAGCGGCAACCATCACTATGCTTGCACACTGAACTATAGTTTTTTGTATATTGTTCATTGTAATCTCCTTTTAGGGACGCTATCGCTTAACAAACAATACCCATCATAAGTAAATGAGAATATGCCCCTCTGTGTCAAGTATAGATAAATAAAAAAAAAATGTTAGTACCCAATATGAACTGAATCTGAAATCTGTACTATGCTTCCAGATTCAACCAGTGATGTTCCGCCTCTGAGACTTCCTCAAAATCCGACGCAATAATCCGCTTACGCATTTACTATCTCCTCTGTCTAACCACCCAGTACTGTAGGATGAATAGGCCTGTCATCAGTTTATGTGCATTGAGCAAGCTTCGTTGCCGGCACATGGGATTAATACCAACCGTTCTCCTTGAACGAGAGCACTTCGGTACCGGCAATCAGAAAGTGATCGAGAATTTTAATTTCCAGCGGTGAACATGCCTCGTCCATGCGACGGGTCAGATCGACATCTTCCTGACTGGCACGGGCTGTACCACCGGGGTGATTATGAAACAGAATTAAACCCTTGGCATCAAGTTCGAGCGCGCGCTTCATCAAATTGCGCGGGTAGATCGCAGTGCGATCCACCGTGCCTTCGAATAAAATCTGGGTGGCCAGATGGCGGTGTTGTTGATCGGCGAATACCGCGCCAAAGCACTCCATGCCACGCCCCTGCACCAGCATACGCAAATGCGCCTTGACCTTTTCCGGTCGATCAAACACTTTTTTGCCAGGCAGACCGGAAGCCAGATAGCGGATTTCCACCTGCCTGATCAGGGTCAGAAATACTGCACCCTTCTCACCTACGCCTTTGGTTTGGGAAAGTTCCGCCGCAGTCGCATCAAACACACCGGCCAGCGTACCGAAAGTATTCAGTAATCGATTGGCAATCGGTTTCACATCGATGCGTGGAATCGCATAGGTTAACAGTAATTCCAGCACTTCATAATCGTGGAACCCGTCAAATCCGTGTGCAGTAAAACGTTTCCTCAGTCGTTCCCGGTGCCCTTTAATACTCTCGTCCATGATTTGCTTATGTAAGCTCAGAAAAGTCTTTGCGTCAAACATTTGCGTCAAACAAACATGTTGTTGCGCAGTTTTATTCGACACTGCCCTCTATCGAGCGCTAAACTATAGCCATGCGACATTTGCGACACCAACTCATCACACTGCTCGATCAGGCCCGCCGTCAGCATCGTATGGATACAGTACAGCCACGCCTGATGGCGTCACTGGTACAGGACTTCCTTACCCTGCTGCCTAAAGGCAAAAGCAACCGTGTGGATATGCATGCCCGTACTCTCAGTTACGGTAATCTGCATCGGCATATTTTCACCATTCGATGCCCCGATCAGGCTTTTTATCTGGATGCTATCAAAGGCTACCTGCTGCGTCAGGGCATTCAGCCCATCGGCCAGCAAACGATGGTCGCCAGAATGGCTTGCGGCCCTGATGGCTGCGAGCTGGAGCTACGCAACCCCGATGTTCACGACGAAGATAATTTTATGTTTATCGCTCTGCATATCTCTGCCACATTATCGCCCGATCCGGAACCGATCAGAATAGATATTCAGGCCATATTGCAGTCTGTCGATCTTTCGGTCAGTGATTTTTCCCGCATGCGCCAGTCAATCGGTCAGTTCATTGCCCGCCTGATGCCCGAGAAGCCGGATGCCGCTGCGCTGCTTGACTGGATGAACGATAATCACTATCTCTTCTTCGGCATGCAACATGGTGACATACGGCTCGGCCTGTTGCGTAACAAGCGTGTACTGAACCGCGTCATTCCCAACCTGCTGGAAGACTTGCAACATTGCGTTTCGACACAGACTGCTGGATTGATATGGGTAAATCTGGCAGCTGCGCAACATTATCTATACAGCGCTGCCAATATCGAAGTCGTACAAATCTGCTGGACAGAGCCGGATGGTAACATGGCGACCGCACTGCTAATCGGCCATTGTTCACGCAGTGCGCGTTTTGCCAATGCCAGTTATTTACCCATCATGGCTTCAGGCTGGCGCAAACTTGCCAACGACCCACTATTGCAACATTCCGCTTTTTACCGGCGCGAGATTCGCACCCTGTTCGATCGTATGCCCAAACGCATTCTGTTAACGACCAATCCTTCCGACTGGCTGGAACCGCTGAAGGCCATTATTGATCTGGCCGATCCGATGCAGCTGGTTGCCACCATATTACCTTCACAGGAAGGTGATCTGGATACCCTGATGATCGCCATGACAGCCAAGCGCTACGGACCGACAGTACTACAGCGCATGCTGGTATCACTGCACGATGCCGGCCTGAATACACATGAGCATGAATCATTCGGTATCGGCCCGCACCGCATTATTCTTATCGGTATCGATCAGAAGAAGCCGGATATCAGCGCTGAAAAGCTGCATGATCTTATTTGTCAGTGTATTGTATTCTGGAAGGATATTGCCAAAACCGATGTACTCAAGCATTCTGATATTTTCAATATCCCCGAAACGCTGAAAGAGCTTGAGTCTATACCTCCGCTGTATCAGGAACTGTTCCCCCCGGCTCAGTTCACGGGTGATATCCAGATGCGGCGTCGCGTGTTGGCCAACCGGCGCAGTTGCGTACATATCACACCACGGGAAAAACCCGGCCATGACATTGAATTGCGTATCTATTCGCTGCAACAGCCATCGCTCGGCACACTGGTCGATATTATTCGCGCCTTTGACCTCGACCCGGTTCAGGAAGCCGTAGTCCCCTTTGGCAAAGACCCAGAATGTGCGGAGTCGCCGCAAAGCGGCTGTGGCTGCATTCATATTTCATCCCTGACCTGCCATTCTCCCCGCGATCTGGATACCGAAGATGATGCCCGTCTCAGGCGTGCTCTAGCACTGGTGCTCAATGGCGAAGCCGATCGTGACCCTGCCAATGCGCTGCTGATTAGCGCCGGACTGGATATTGATGATATCGCCATTCTGATCACTTTGCGTAACCATCTAATTCAACTGATGCCTGATGCCGCCAAGCTACCACTGACCGATATGATGCTCCGCCACGCATCAGTTTCGGCTTGCCTGCATCAAATGTTTGCCTCCCGTCATGTGCCGGACATGCCGGAGTCAAACCGAACTACGTCCCGCGATGCTTTCCAACAGGCTATGCAGGGCGTTGCTTCACTGACCGATGACCGATGGTTTCGGGCTCTGGCCGAATTGACTGAAGCCTCACTAAGAACCAATGCATTTATTCGCGAAACCGGCGCCCCCATCGGCATCAAAATTGATCCGCAACAACTGAGCTTTGCTGTGCATCCGAAACCATACCGTGAAATTTTTGTGCATGGTGTACATGTGGAAGGCATTCATCTTCGCGCCGGCCCCATTGCCCGGGGCGGCCTGAGATATTCTGATCGCCCGGCTGATTTCCGCACTGAGGTGCTGGAACTAATGAGTACGCAGGTCATCAAAAATGGGCAGATTGTACCAACCGGTTCCAAGGGTGGCTTTGTTGTACGAGGCGACAGTGGGCCTGATTTTGTACTGCAGCAATATCGCAGTTTTATCCGTACCCTGCTTGATCTGACCGACAATTTTCAGAAGGGCGAAGCCATCCCTCCGAAAGGCATGGTGATTGCACCACAGGACGCCGACGACCCCTATTTCGTAGTAGCTGCGGACAAGGGAACGGCACGCTTTTCCGACGATGCCAACGAAGAATCCAGTGCTGCCGGTTTCTGGCTGGATGATGCTTTCGCCAGTGGCGGCAGGCATGGCTATGACCACAAGGTCGTCGGTATTACAGCGCGTGGTGCCTGGATATGCGCTGAACATCATTTTGCCAAGCTGGGGATTGATGCCAGCCGCGATCCGATTTCCTGCGTTGGCATCGGGGATATGGGGGGGGATGTCTTTGGCAATGGCATGCTGCTTAATCCCGCATTAAAACTGCTCGCAGCATTCAACCATCAACATATCTTCCTCGACCCGAACCCGGATATAATCCAAGCCTATGCCGAACGTCAGCGTCTGTTTGCAAGCGTATCCGGTTGGGGAACCTATAACACGAAGCTCATTAGCACCGGCGGTGGCGTTTTCGCACGCAGCGCCAAGCAGATAACCCTGTCAGATGATGTGCGTCGCATACTCGGTATAGATGCCGATTCGCTGTCAGGCGAAGCATTGATTCGTGCTATTCTCTCCGCTCCCGTCGATCTGTTATACAATGGCGGTATTGGCACTTATGTCAAAGCCAGTGATGAGAGCCATGCACAAGTCCGTGATCCGGCCAATAATGCCGTGCGCATTGATGCAACCGGACTGCGCTGCAAAGTCGTATGTGAAGGCGGTAATCTCGGCTTCACCCAAAAAGCACGCATCGAATATGCTCAGTCAGAGGGCATAATCAACACCGATGCCATGGATAATTCCGCCGGTGTGGACATGTCTGACCATGAGGTAAACCTGAAAACCCTGTTTTCTTCGCTGCCGTCAAAACTACCGGACAAGCAGCGCAACAGGTTGCTGGAGAAACTCACGGATACAGTCACCAAACAGTGTCTGGATGATAATCTATTGCAATCGCGGGTGCTTACGCTGGCTGAACTCGATGCGTTGCAACACCTTCCCCGTTTGCAGCGGCTACGCAATCAGCTGGCAGATGAAGGTTGGCTGGATCCGGCCATTGCCCCCTGCATTGATGATGATGCATGCCTGCCACTCAGGCCACAGATTTCTGTACTGTTGGGGCAAGAAAAGAACCGTATTCACCAACAATTATCCCTTGAATCATTCGGAAAGATGAGTGCGTTCAGCAGCGTACTACTCAAACAATATTTTCCCGGGCAATTATACAAAGCATATAGCAATGTGTTTGCAATGCATCCACTGGCTGATGAAATCATTCATACCGAAGCGACCAACACTGTGATTAATCAATTCGGACTGGTTGCAGTGTACCATCTGCAATCAATGCTGGATGCATCTACCTCTGATATTGTTGAGGCTCTGCTGATTGCCGATACTGTACTGGATCATAAAACATTGCGTACCGCAATCTGGCAATGTGACAGCGATATTGACACCATTATTGCATTGCAACGCAGCTTGCAGGAATATCTGATGCTATTCGCTGAAGAGCTGAGCAGGCTATGCCCTATACGAAAACTGGATGCGAACTGGATTGAGCGTCAGCGCAAAGGACTGATCCAGTTCAGTAAAAGCATTTCTAATGCTGGCATGGGTGTACTGGTCGGCAGCCATCATGCGGATTTACAGGATAATATCGCCAACTCCAGCCTGAATCAGGCACAATCGCTGCATATGGCTGCCATGCCGGCACTGGCGCAATCGGCCTGCGCTCTACATCTGGCCTCGACAACCGGCCTGCCTCTGAAACAATGCCTGAAGGCCAGCCAGGCCTGTTTGGCTCTGTTGCCGGTCGAAGCTCTTGAAGCGCCACTGCGTACCCCGGACTGGGGCGATGAAGATGCCCATAATCTGCGCCGTGAATGGTTGCATCGCCTGACCATGCTGAAAAACAGGGCGATTAATCAACTGTTGCAACAACCGGACAGGCAATACTTGCGTGCGGGCCGAAAACTGTGGCATAGCCACCGATTGTGGCCCCATATAAAGCCATTCATAGCCCCTCACCAGGAGTTGGAAGCCGGAACTACGAAAAAGCCCGGAGAACCACGTCGTGCTGAATCGAGGCGCATGCGCCTGCTGCTTGCGCTAACACGCCTTGAGTCAATTATAGATAATAACTAGAGCCACTTGCAAAAGTCGCAAACGACGATTTACTTCCCCACTCCGGCGCAACTCGAACTGGAATTTCGGAGGATGGAACCACCATGCTCCTCATTCCATTCCAAAAATTCACTCGAAGTGGGATTGCAACTCATCCACTCGGACTTTTGCAAGTGGCTCACTAACCTGACTATTTATGAATACTGCTGCGCGATTATCACAGCAATTCATGAAATAACCGGGTTAAATCCCCTCGGCATAGCTGACCCGGTCGCTACCGGCGAATACCGGTGTGGTCAGGTATTTTTCACCGCCGTCGGGGAAGATAGCGACGATTTCACCGGGTTCTCCGGCTACCGCCAGTTTTTCCGCGACTTTCAGTGCCGCTGCCAACGCGCAACCGCATGACTGACCGGAGAGAATGCCTTCCTCCGAAGCCAGACGCTGAGTAAATCTGTACGCTTCATCAGTATCAATGCCGATTTTTTCATCATAGACCGAGGGATCATAAATACCCGGCACAATACTCGATTCAATATGTTTCAGGCCTTCAATGCCATGAAACGGGGAATCCGGTTCAGCAGCAATGACACGGATAGCCGGATTCATTTTTTTCAGGAACCGACCTGTCCCTACCAGTGTGCCGGACGTGCCCAGCGAAGCAATAAAGTGGCTTACCTTGCCATCACTATCGCGCCATATTTCAGGGCCTGTAGATTCTTCATGAGCCAACGGGTTGGCCGGATTATTATATTGATCATGCTTGAAGTAACGTTGGGGATTATCCTCAAAAATATCACGGGCTTTGATGATTGCACCATCCGATCCTTCCAGCGGATCGGAAAAAATTAGTTCTGCCCCGAATGCGCGGCAAATGCGCTTTCGCTCATCGGAAACATTACCCGGCATCACCAGTTGTACGCGAAAGCCCATGCTCGCACCAATCATGGCCAGCGCGATGCCCGTATTGCCGCTGGTCGAATCGAGAATTACTTTATCCGGGCGCAACAACCCTTTCTTCAAACCATCCCGGATCATCCATAGTGCAGGACGATCCTTGACCGAGCCGCCGGGGTTGAAACGCTCCAGCTTGGCATGAATACGTATATTTTCAGGCAAGTGACTGGCTATATGCTGAATTTGTGCCATGGGCGTGTTACCGATCAAATCAAGAACTGTTGTCAAATTACATCACCCTTGTCTCTGTGGAATCTCTTTACAGATACTCTGAAAAATTCAGCGTATCTGTAAATGAATGGAACAATTACTTTTTCCTTCACTCACTGCATAAGTGCATGGAGGCACTTATGCAGCATTTTCTTGGAATCAGGGCGAATGATGGCAGATCATCGGGTCTTGCCAAGCATGTTCAGTATTTCTCGCTCATCCCCTTGCGCAAAAGGCCAGCACAGTGCTCCCGCACCGCTTAAAAAATTACGCAGTTTGAATGCATCCACACCCATCTGGTGCAAACCCTTCAGCGTCGTAGCGCCATTTCGTTTGGCCAGTCGCTTGCCGCTCTGATCACACAGCAACGGGTGGTGAAGATACACGGGCTCAGGCAACCCGAGCAACTTTTGCAACAGGCGGTGAATGCCGGTGCTGTCCTCCATATCCTGGCCACGAATAATATGACTGATGTTCTGCAAAGCATCATCGACAACCACGGCGAGATGATAACTGAAATCTATATCCTTACGGCCAATGATGATGTCATGATCTATATTGACCGTATGCACATATTCCGATCCATCCCGCCAGTTTATGTCTGCTCCAACAATCGCCAGGGACTTGTCGATATTCAAACGCCAGGCAAACGGCTCATG
Organism: Mariprofundus sp.; assembly: GCA_030951095.1. Classification (GTDB taxonomy): domain Bacteria; phylum Pseudomonadota; class Zetaproteobacteria; order Mariprofundales; family Mariprofundaceae; genus Mariprofundus. The sequence goes on from JAUZQI010000103.1 coordinate 7,841, forward strand.
TTGCATGCGGCCATGCTGTTCACTCACCGAAAGGTCTCTGCATATACCGGGATATAGGGCTGTCACATCTTCGGCATGCGGAGCTGAAGCCATGCGCATAATTTCCTGCTGAATCTGTTTGCGGGTGCAGAAGCACGGGTAAATTAACCCCATCTCCCTGAGTGTATGGATTGCCTGCTGATAATCCTGCAAATGCCGGCTCTGAAACCTGACCGGAGACTGCCAGCTTACCCCCAGCCATCTCAAATCTTCAACGATGGCATCGGCAAATTCAGAACGGCATCGGGTATGATCGATATCTTCAATGCGCAATAGTAATTCGGCATGATGTTTTTTTGCCCACGCCTGACATTTGAGGGCTGAGTAAGCATTGCCAACATGCAACAGCCCGGTCGGGCTGGGCGCAAAACGGGTGTGATACTGCATCTTTTAAGCCGGCCTGTTCAACAACACCGGTACTATTGCATCGTCTGGGGGGACGCCGGTGGCAGAATCAGGGGTTGCCCTTCCTGAACACGTTCAGGCCGCATCAACATCTTGATTTCATCGTTCATAGCCAGGATAAGGTCATCATGTGGCACCAGCGTCAGACCTTCGCGAATCACAGTGATCGGCTGTACGCCATGCTGAATACGCACATCCGCCATGCGATATCCAATGAGAAGGGAGTCCGGTTCGATGTGAAGTGATTCATAAATCAGGCGTTTGCGGTAAGCCTGGTCATTCCAGTAGGTAAATTGATAGGGTTTGGCGAACAGTCGCTGTGCCTGCAACTGGTGAATCATGCTGGCATGCTTCACCTCATCCTGTTCCTGCAGGGTGACGTAGATTTCCGGAATATGGAAGTTTTCATGCGCCAGTCGCGCTATTAACAGGTTATGATCCGATGATCCGGTCATAATCAGGGTACAGCCAATTTCTTCGGCATGGATAATTTCCCAGTACAATGGATCCAGCGCATTACCACAAACTGCCTCATAACCTGAGTATTTCAAACTACTGATCACTTCGGAGTTAAGATCAAGAAATCTGACTTCGCGGTCTTCACCCAATGCCCGGCCAACTTCAGAACCAATCTGGCCACCACCGATAATCAGTACAGAGCGTTCATTTCCGCCCTCAATCGATAACAGTCGTTTCAACGGCCCGGCCAACAGGCTGTAACCAAGCACGGATACAATAATAATAATGTACACCATGGCCATCAGCATATCACTCTGGGGATAACCATTTTCCTGCAAAATGAGCACAAACAGGGAGGTGATACCTGCCGCCACCACCCCGCGTGGAGCCATACCTGCCAGATACAGGCTTTCGCGGATTGATAACCTGCTACCGCAGGTGGACAGGAATACAATCAGTGGTCGCACCGCAACGGCCAGAAGGGCAAACAACAATAACCCCTGCCACAGATAAGAATACATGACCGATAAATCCATATTGGCTGCCAGTAGTACAAACAGCACCGAAATCAGCAGCATCGACAGACTGCCTTTGAAATGTTTCAGGCGCTGGATATCGTGCACCTCCATACGCTGCAACACCGCGCCCATCATCAACATGGTGAGCAGTCCTGCCTGCGAACTAATCGAATTGGCCAGTAAAAACATCCCCCAGGCGCTTGTCAGTGTCAGCACCGTACGAATTTCAAAATCCTTGGCCCAAAGGCTGGTCAACAACCATGTGAGCATGCGCCCTCCGGCCACACCCAGCACAGCACCAACTACCAATTTATAAAGAATATCCTGTGCAATCGCTGCAGCATTCATATTCAGCGTCAGGGTCACCTGCAAAAGCACAATGGCCAAAATAGCGCCGATAACATCAATCAGCATGGCTTCGGCTGTCAATACATGACTGATATGTCGGCCCAGCCGCATTTGTCGAACAATCGGCAGGATAACGGTTGGCCCGCCAACAGAAACCAGCGCCCCGAACAACAGCGCCAGCAGCCAGTCCATGCCCAGAACAAGGTGCGCCGCAGCACCTCCAAGCAACATCGTTAACAGCGGCCCGAGTATCACCAGTCTGCCGACCACCCATCCGTTTTCACGCAGGGCTTTCAGATTCAGATTAAGGCCACCTTCAAACAGAATGATGGCCAAACCCAGATCAATCAGCGCATGCAATGCCGGCTGAATCGTCTCGACATGCAGGATATGAAGCCCGAACGGCCCCAGCGACATGCCGGCCAGTAACCACAGTAAAATGGGAGGAAAACGAAACCGGCTGGCCACCATTTGCGCAGCTGTAGCAATGATGACGGCAACGATAAATGTTGTGGTCGGAGTAGCGGTCTCGAAAAACATTGCCAATGAGGATGCCGCCAACACGATGGGTCGGCAAGTCATGGTTTTTATTTTCGCCCAAGCATGCATGATTGCCGACATTTTCGGGGTCCGTATGCTTCGCGGTGGCTGAAATGCTATGCTTCGCCTTGCTGTCCGACCCGGATGCTTCGCAGGGGTAGCGAACAAAGTAGAAGAAACGCTGAATAACTCCATGTATTTGTTCAGTACGTGGAGGAAAAAGTATTATTTTTCCTCCACTCACAAAATTAAACACGTAAGTGCTAGATTTTGGAGACCCGTGTGCGGGTCGCGCGGATACTCTGAGTTGTTCAGAACATCCCGA
>JAUZQI010000104.1 GCA_030951095.1 Mariprofundus sp.
GGGGGGCTGGTTGCCGGATGTTACAGTAATTCCGGTATCGGCGTCGCGCAACATGAGCCGGTTGAGCGTATTCAAATGGTTCAGACGTGCGGAGTGGGAACGCTGCAGATCGGTTTTGCGGGCGGCTAACAGCGCGGCGGCCTGCAAACGATCCGCTTTTTCAATAAGCCCGAATTGTTCTCGAGACCGCTGATAGGCGAGTAATTTTTTTGCGCGTTTAACGGCCTGTTCAGAGATTGAGATATTGATATCGTCGGCGGCCAGTTGGTAATAGGCGTTGATGGCTTGCAACGCCAGATTATGGGCTACGACATGGCGTTGTTTTTCAGCCTGAGCGACGCCTGCTTCGGCGTTGATTAGCGCCTGATTGTAATCGGGTCGATCGGTGCTCTTGAGCAGGGGATGGCGATAATTGATGTTGATCTGATTGCGATAGGATGGATTGAACAGCGCCAGATTTGCCGCAAACGGCGAGCGGAAACCCTGACTGGTGCGGGTGTAGGTGAAGTCCGCGCCAAGCGTGCCGCCGCTGGCGAGCGGTTTTGAAATGGTGGCCGCCAGTGAACCAAGGCGATTTTCCGATGGCTGAAAGTCACTGACAGTCGGAATTTTCTCAGCACTGGCACCAAGACTGGCGGTTACAACTGGATCAAGTATACCTTCCACCCGCTTTGTTTCCGTGGCTGCAATTGCGCTATCGATACGGCTGACACGCAAATCGGGGTGTTGAGTCAGTACGATTTGAATCACCTGTTTCAGGCTCATTTCCTCTGCTGTGGCAGGCGCATTCAATGCTGCCAGACAAAGTAATGAAAGGGCGATGCTGCGAAACAGGTGGATCATATATCTCCTTTTCAGACGATTCAGTTTTAGCATCATGCTAATACAGAATGAATGATTGATGAAAAATTGACTATGTCAACTATACAACTTACCGTTTAGCCATGAGTATTGCTATGCCAATGCGTTTTGAAGACGGATTAGGTTATCTGGTGCATCATCTGATGTATGCCTTTCGCCAGATGCTTTCCGAGCAATGCGCCAAGAGCGGTTATGCGATTACCTCTGATGAGTTGGCGGTGCTGATGATTACTGCGCAGGGGCAGGGTGAAACAGGGTTAAAGCAAACCGATATTGCAGATACGCTTGCCAAGGATAAGGCGGTGATTACGCGTCTGGTCAGTAGTTTGCTTAAAAAAAAGTTGGTGATCAGGGCAGCGGATTGCCATGACCGGCGTGCTGTCAGAGTATGCCTGAGCGCTGAGGGCTCCGATGCCGTGGCGCATTTGCGTCCGCAGCTTGAGCTGCTGCTGCGCAAAATTTATCGGGATATTGATCAGCAGGAATTTGATATCACACGCGATGTGTTGACCCGGATTTTGAATAATGTAAGCAGCGGTTCTCTATCTGGCTGAATCCAATGTGTTCGAATCAGGCGCGTTCCATGAATTCGCCAGTTTCGGTGTTGACGCGAATTTTGGTGCCGGATTCCAGATAAGGGGGGACCATAATTGGAGCGCCGGTTTCCAGCTTCCCGGGTTTGTAAGAGCCGGTTGCAGTTTGCCCTTTGATGGAGGCATCGCATTCCACTACTTCGAGAATTACAGCTTGTGGTAGCTTAACATTGAGCGGACGCTCTTCATGAAATTCAACTGTGACGGTGGCTTCCGGCAGCATATACGGTAACGCGTTTTCCAGCATATCAGCGCTGAGCGTAATTTGGTCGTACGTTTCCATATCCATGAAATGATAATCTTCGCCATCGGCATATAGATACTGCATATCGCGTTGTGAAAGTACTACTCGCTCAACCTTTTCAGTAGAATTAAAGCGTTTGTTGGTCTTGGTTCCAGTTTCGATATTGCGCATTTCCAGTTGCATGCAGGCCACGCCTTTGCCCGGTGTAACATGTTGGGTTTTCATGACACGCCAGAGACCATTATTCCATTCCAGAATATTTCCAACACGAACAGAAACGACATTGATAATCATAATAAAACCTCTGACCCAAAATTTAAAAGGGTCGAGAACATAGCCATTTGATGCTTTTCGGGCAAGAATTGGCAGATGAAATTCAATCTACTATATCTTTCTGGCTGTCGGTAAACCGTATGCCGGTGCTACAGGAGACCATGGATGCATTCATCCGACAGTCTGCGTCAGACTGCGTTGCGAAAGTATCCTCGCTGCAACATGTAGAGCAGTGCATGGAAACATTTATCCAGTATCTGTTGCATTTCTCCGATCTGTTTCAGGATCAGGACGTGCTTGATAGCGATGATTATGCCGATTGGGAGGCCAGCCTTGAGAAGCATATGGCTGATTTGCTTCAGGGCGATGTTGAACCACCCGGCGATATGGGGATGCTGCCGCTTAAATCGCTTGACCCCGAGCATCTGCGTGATTTTTTGGGCTGGTTTATGTTGCGGGAAACAGGTGATGTCGAATTGATTCACACCTATGCAACAATTCTTAAATCATGGGCCGAATTTATTCATACGCATGGTTGGTGGAGCCAAAACGAGTATCTTGGGTTTGCTGAGATTCTGGATGATGTTATTCCTGCTGCAATGCGTACGGCACGGCTTTCACAGGTGCTGTTCCACTTTGTTCGTTCAGGTACCGGCGTTTCCCCGCGATTGAGGGGCAAGCGCTTTTCACGATTTGTCGAAGGTCATGGGCGGGTATCCGAAATCACACCGGGTTGTTTGCATTTTAACTTTGAGAATCAGGGCGAGAATGTTGGCCCGGTTGTGTTGCCGCAAGTCATCATTGCGCTCGTTGAAACAGGTGATGTGTTTGATGTTGAACTGGGTCTCCGGGGCGATAGCTGGGTGATTGTCGACATTGGGCCTGTTTATCCACGCTGCGTTTATGTGGAAGTGGAAGAATATCAGGGTCTGAAAAAAATATCCTGAATCAAGCCCGAAATACCGGCTTTGCGTTGGTATTTTGCGTGTAAGAATGCAGCAATTATGCGACAAACAGATATGTTGATGTTGCGTTTTTTTTCGATGTTAAGTCTGTTGCTTGTGCTGGTTTCATCCTGTGCACCGAGCCATAAACCTCTCAGCAAGGAAGATAAACAGATTATCGCAGTTATGATGGTTGTCGGTGCCGGTATTGGCGCAGGCGTTGGTGCAGCAGCTACAACAGGGTCGGATACGGGGGGCGTGGCCGTGGCGGGCGCGCTGGCCGGTGCGGCTGCAGGGTACGTGGTGGGCGAGCTTGTGGTTGATCACATGAATCAGCAGGAAAAGGAAATCCGCCTGTCTGAAGGCAGTAAAAACGGTGATGTGTATGTCGAGCGGATAAGGCCTGATATTTTAAAAGTCACTATGGATCATGGTGCTGAATTCCCCGAAGGGTCTTCCGAATTAAGTGCGCAGGGGCGTCAGGCGCTGGATGATATTGCTATGGCGATTCAGAAACATGGCCGCTCTAGCGTGACCATAGTGGCCTACGCTAACGATGCCTCATCCTCCAGTGCGAACAGAACCCTGTCCGAGCACAGAGCGCGCGCAGTTGCAGACTATCTACAACAACAGGGTATTGGCGGCCCTGCCATCAGCGCCACAGGCAAGGGCAGACCGATTTTTCTTCCTGCCAGCAAAATTGCGCAAAAAAACCCCTATTATCGCCGCGTTGAAATTATCGTAAAAGGCATGGATGTCTGAATCAATTTCCGTTCAATTTCAGTATTTATCAGTAAATATTAGCTATAGAGCCACTTGCAAAAGTCGTGAGCGGCAATCTGCCTCCCCACTTCGGCGTATTTCCAAGCTGAATCTTCGAGGCGTGGAACCACCATGCCCCTCAATCCAGCCTGAAAATTCACGCAAAGTGGGATTGCATCTTATCCACCCAGACTTTTGCAAGGAGCTCTATATACATGCGTTTGCTATGGCTGGCGCAGGTTGCATGAATCTGGATTGCACCGCTCGGGAAGCCTGATTTGTGGTGGATTTGCAGTATTATTATATATCCTCTTTCTCGATCGTGCACAGCGGTTATAGTTCTGCCACACGCGATGGCTCATAATTGCGAACAGGGAGGCCTGTATGTTTCACGGCACGATGACTGCACTGGTTACACCATTTTTAAACAGTAAAATCGATGAAGACGCTTTCCGA
>JAUZQI010000105.1 GCA_030951095.1 Mariprofundus sp.
GCTGTGGGACGGCGAGATGCGGCTAACGCTGGATGTATTCCGTGATCTTGGGGCGGCATTCATCGTGGCGCTGCTGCTGATTTACCTACTTATGGTGGCCTATTACGGGCAGATGATATTGCCGATGTTGGTGATGGCGCCGACGGCTTTGACCATGATCGGCATTTTTCCCGGCCACTGGATCACGGGGCAACCATTCACGGCGACTTCCATGATCGGCATGATCGCGTTGGCTGGAATCGTGGTACGCAATTCCACGCTGTTGATTGATTTCATCCTCGATTATCGCAAACGCGGATTCGATGTAAAAACAGCCGTTCTGGAGGCAGGTGCGGTGCGTGCCCGACCGATTTTGCTGACTGCGCTGGCAGTAATTGCCGGTACCTCAATCATGATCACCGATCCGGTATTTGGCGGGTTGGGCGTATCGATGGCCTTCGGCACCTTGGCTGCAACGATTCTTACTCTGTTTGTCACCCCGTTGATGTATTACCTGTGGCAACGAAACAAGGCATAGATGAAAGACGCTTACCGCAAAGGCCGCAAAGGTGCGCAAAGAAGAATCATTAACTTGTGAGGCAGAAGCATACACGTTTAAATTGCTGAAATAACAAGCGGAAGGGCTTACAAAACAATAAGATACCTTTCATGCTTTATGCTCTCTTTGCGTTCCTTTGCGCACTTTGCAGTGAAATGGTTAGATTTTGAATGTATCAACAAAAGGAGAAACACGATGACGATTCAACGGATGATACGGATTATTGCAGGTTCATTTATTCTGCTCAGTCTCTACCTTTCTTATCGCTATAACGGCGTGGGTTTTGCAGCGCCGACGTGGTTGTGGTTTACTGCATTTGTCGGTGCCAATCTGTTGCAATCGGGCTTCACGCAATGGTGTTTGATGGAAATCATCCTGTCCAAACTGGGCTTTAAGCACAGTTGCGACAGGTAAGCAGTTGACAGGTTCAGGCGGTATTCTTCTTCCCCTCCCTTCAAGAGGAGATCGTCTGCGCCTGTCTATTTACAGAGTTATGCCATTCCCGAATGACTTGATCGGGAATCTATCTCAGATAGCAAGTCTGGAACCCCGATAGAGCCATTCGGGAATGACGGTTATCCGATGAGTATCAAGCAACCCGGAAGTGCGGTTTTAACCGCGCCGGTTTTTGTAGAAAAGCACGGCTACAGCCGTACTTTCTAATCAGAATGGATATGGAGTAAGCCATGCAATTCATGCAACAAAATGCGGTTTATATTTTTATGGCGTTGCTGATCGGCTGGATGCTGTGGCAGCGCGTGATTGCACCGAAACTGTCTGGTGTGAAATCGCTGTCAGCCAGTGCATATATGCAGATGCGCAAGCAGCCGCATACGCTGCTGGATGTGCGTCAGCCCGGCGAATGGGCATCGGCTCATGCCAAAGCAGCGACACATATTTCGCTTGGCGAGGTGTCGAAACGCATGCGTGAAATAGAACAGGACAAACCTGTAGTGATGATTTGCGCTTCTGGAAATCGTTCGGCTATGGCTGCAACTACCTTGGCCAAATCCGGATTTGAAACGGTATACAATTTTTCCGGCGGCATGGGCGCATGGCGGAGCGCCGATCTGCCCATGCAATCCGGGAGATAATGTGATGAGTCTTGCCCTGTGGCTGGCTGCGCCAATGATTGGTCTGGTGTTGTCCCTGTTCGCCGCAGGCGGGGGCATGATTGCTGTGCCGTTGCTCAGCTTCGGCATGGGCATGCCACTGAAACAGGCTATTGCGACCAGTCTTATTATTGTGGCCTGCGTCAGTTTGATTGCGTTGTTGCAAAAGAAACGCTGGCGTTTGATTGAGTGGCAGTTGCACCGTTTTTTTGCCATGGGTGGTATGGTTGGTGGATTTGCAGGGGCAAGCCTCGGCCTGTATCTGCCGGACAGCGTTCAGGCCACTGTGTTCGCCGTGCTGGTTTTGATTGTTGCGTGGTGGATGCACAGTGACCGGATGAAACAAATAACGACGCATGCCAAAACAACGCCGTGTAACTGTCGCTACTCAATGCTGGCCGGTTTGCTCACCGGATTGGTGACCGGTCTGCTCGGCGTAGGCGGGGGCTTTTTAATTGTACCGCTGCTATTGATGCTGGGCGTGGCCAATTATCAGTCTGCGGTTGCGCACTCACTTGTGCTGATTGTATCCAGTTCTCTGGTGGCTGCGCTGCGATACGCCGATAATCTGGACATCGCATGGCAGCCGACACTGCTGATTGTTGCTCTGGCAGCGGTAGGCGCATGGTTGGGCAGTCTGATTGCCGGGAAATATTCATCCGAACGTTTGCAGAAAGGGTTCAGCCTTGTGCTGACAATCATGGCCGGATGGGTGTTGTTTAGGGCATTTAATGATTTGTGAGTTGTTCATGATAAAAGGAGAAAGAAAAATGAAACGATTTTTGTTGGTGGTCGCGATTATCATTGCTATGCCGCTGGTGGGCGCAGCTTGCGGTTCGGGTGAACAAACCGCCGATGGTTATGAAAATGTCAGGGTGGCGCACGCCTATGAGCACTGGCAACAGGGGGATCAATCGAAAAGTCCGTTCATACTGCTGGATGTGCGCACGCCGGAGGAATATGCCGAGGGTCATATCAAGGGTGCGACACTGATTCCGGTGCAAGTGCTGGCTGAACGTATCAATGCGGTGCCTCACGACAAGCAGGTGTATATCTATTGCCATTCCGGCACACGTTCGGCGCGGGCATCAAAGCTGCTGGCCGGGCACGGCTATACGAATATTGAAAATATCAAAGGTGGTATCGTGGCATGGAAACAAGCTGGCTACCCGGTGGAGAAATAACATGTTCGCATCCATGAATGTAAATCAACTATACCCGCGCTGGCTGGTGGCACATGAGAACGGGGAACCGTTTGCGCTGATTGATGTGCGCACGCCGGAGGAATACCAGGCCGGTCATGTTCCCGGTGCCAAACTGATTGCCTTGAATACGCTGATGGCGCAGGTGAATGCATTTCCGAAACAAGGCGACGTATTCCTGATCTGCCGTTCCGGCGCGCGTTCAGCGCAAGCTGCCGATTATCTGGCAAGGCAGTGCGGACACACCAATCTGATCAATATCGAAGGCGGCACCATGGCCTGGATGCAAGCCGGATACCCAATCGATAAGGCTTAAAACTTTTTTCACCGCAGAGTACGCAGAGTTTCACAGAGGAAAGTCAAAACCATTAAAGTTTGAATATAATGAGTGTTAGCAATGCCAAAAACGGATCATGACTCGCCGATTTTATTTAACCATCTTTATGGCTTTATTCTGATTTTACTCTGTGAAACTCTGCGTACTCAGTGGTGAGTTATTTTGACTA
>JAUZQI010000106.1 GCA_030951095.1 Mariprofundus sp.
GGCTGTCTGCACCGAACCGTTTGGTATCAAATATATCACGATCGGAAAACCATGAGGACAAATCAGACCTTTTGGAGGCAATTTCCTTGCGCAAAACAGCATCGCTGAAAGCCGTGTTGCCTATCATATAGATGCGATTAATTCGTGTGACTTCCCCTTCATGCACTCGAATGAGCAAGTCAATCCTGCCATCTTTACGTTTGGTGGGAATAAAATCGATACCAACCTGATAATACCCGTCTTTCAAGTACCCTTTTCTCAGGGTGTTGCGATCTGATTCCCGGTACTTTGGGCTATAGATACGGCCCGGTTTCAGCTTCATTCTGAGCTGTAAATCCTTGGTTGGAAATTGATCATTTCCTTCCATGGTTAGCTTGGCGATTAACGGATATTCCTTTACATGACATGTTAAGTGGATGCCCTGGGCTGTTCTTGTGCCGACAAATCGGATATCAGAAAAAAACCCGCTTTTATAAAGGTTACGGACATCCCGGCTCAATTGCCGGCGATCTAGGAGCTGCCCTGCCCGCGTCTCCATTTTTGCCAACACTGCTTCTTTCTCTACATTGTGATTTCCTTCCACATCAATGGACAGAACCAGTGGCGCTGTCTGAGCCAAATCAGCAGCAACAGATTCTCCCTGCCATGAAAAAACACCAAGCAGCAGAAAGCCGACAATCAAAAGTCTGACTGAACCCAACATATTATCCTCTGAATTAGCGCGAAAGATCATTATAAAAAGCAAACACCATCAAACTGACAATCAAAACCAGCCCTGCCATCTGAGTCATTTCCAAAAACCTGGGTGATAATGGTTTCCCTCTCAACTTCTCCAAGCCCAGATACACCAGCAATCCCCCATCCAGTATTGGAATGGGCAACAGGTTCAACACTCCGAGGTTCACTGAAATCAAAGCCAGAAAACCCAGAAAATAAACCAGCCCCATATCTGCAGTTTTCCCCGCCAGTTGTGCAATGGCAATAGGTCCACCGAGATTATCCGCTGGGATAGCAGATGTCACCATTTTGCCAAATACACCCAACGTCAACCCTGTCATTTCCCATGTGCGAACAAAACCATAGGCCATGCCTTCCAGCCAGCCCATGCGATATTCCTCGGTGCCATGTTTGGACTGTGAAGCTAGCCGGACGCCCAACCGCCCTTGTTTATTCTGATCCGGGGACGGAATAACTTTCAATTGCAGCAAAGTCTGATCCCGCTGGATCACAAGCGAGACAGGCTCCCCTCCCTTGGCTTTAACCCGCGCAATGAACTGGCTCACGTTTGATACATCCCAGCCATTGATCTGTTTAATAACATCACCCTTACGCAAACCAAAGCGCTGGGCGGATGATCCTTCCATAACCTCATCAACACGTACAATCAGACCTGGATTAAACCCCAACACCTGATCTGCGACATCGAGTAATAACGGATCTTTTTTCGGTACCGGCAGTTCAAGTCGGGTTAAAATCAGTCTTTCGTCCCGTTTAACCTGAAGCTCGACCGATGTGCCAATGTGTTGTTTGAGTTTCTCCTCCATTTGCTGCCATGAATGAACCTGTTTATTCCCGACGACCACGATTCGGTCTTCAACTTCCAGCCCGGCTCGTTCCGCTATTGATGCAGGTGCAATATCACCAATGATCGTTGGCAATACAGACTGCCCAAGCCAACCGACAATCATATATGCGCCAATCGCAAATAGAAAATTATATGCGGGACCCGCAACTGCTACAGCAGCACGTTTCCACACCGGTTGGTTATTAAATGCCCGTGCCTTATCCTGCTCGGACAGTACAACTTGAGAGTCATCATCCTGCTCATCCGGATTCTCACCCAGCATTTTTACATAACCGCCCAGCGGAATAGCTGCAATCACGTACAACACTTCGCCATCTCTGCTACGCCATGAAAACAGAGCGGGGCCAAAGCCGATGGAAAATTTCTCCACCTTGATGCCAAGCCTGCGCGCCATGGAAAAATGGCCATATTCATGCACTGCAATCAGCAGCGCGATTGCCACCACGAAAGCCAATGATGTGTGCAAAATTTCGATCATGCAGTAATTACCTCATCTGCCAGTTTGCGAGCATGCCCGTCATGCAACCACACCTCGTCCAGACTGCCCACGGGGACATTTTCCGCCTTGGCCAGAACCTGTTCAACCGTTGCCACGATATCCATAAAACCAATTTTTTGTTCACGAAACGCTGCATTGGCCACTTCATTGGCCGCATTAAACGCAATAGCCAAAGAATCCTCTCCACCAAGCACATCCTGCACCAACCGCATAGCCGGGAATCGCACATGATCCACGGCCTGAAAGCTCAGCGTTCCTGTCTGCACCATATCCAGCCAGTCAATGCCTGACTGCAGCCGTGGTTCCGCCTGCATGGCATACGCAATCGGCATACGCATATCAGGCATAGCCAGTTGCGCCAATACAGAGCCGTCCTGATATTCCACCATCGCATGCACAATGCTCTGCGGGTGAATAATGGCCGAGAGCTTGTCCGGTGCCAGATCAAACAGCCAGCGCGCCTCAATCAACTCCAGAGCCTTATTAATCATGGTTGCAGAATCAATACTGATTTTAGCGCCCATATCCCAGTTCGGGTGCGCCACAGCTTCGACCAGCGTCACCGCATGCAAGGTCGATGGATCACGATCCCGGAACGGGCCTCCGGAGGCAGTCAAAATCACGCGCGTCACCGAGCCTCGATCATGACCCATTAAACATTGATGAACTGCTGCATGCTCCGAATCCACCGGCACCACATCCGCCCCGCTTTCGGACGCGGCTTGCATAAACAAACGACCGGCTGTGA
>JAUZQI010000107.1 GCA_030951095.1 Mariprofundus sp.
CATTCACTGGAAATCACCTGCCGTGCTGACTCGATCCCTGATCAGATTGAAGTGGATTGTGCTGATATGGAAATAGGTGATACGGTTCATATCGAAGATATTGCACTACCTGAAGGCGCTGAAGTGCTACATGATGTAAACTTCACTGTACTGAACCTGTCGACACCAAAAGCCGGTGCTGATCCTGAAGATGAAGATGATGGTGAAGGTGAAGGTGAAGATACTGCAGAAGATGCAGGTACAACTGAATCAGCCGAGTAAATCCGGCGAAGTCTGAAGTAAGCATGAAACTACTTGTCGGCTTGGGTAATCCCGGCAACAAGTATAAGGAAACGCGCCATAATATTGGCTTCCGTTTTCTTGATCTATTGGCCAAATCAGAGGGGCTGTGCTTTGCCGCAGCCCCTCGTTTTTATGCTGAAACAGTCAGATGGGAATCACCTGCCGGACGCGTTCTGCTGGTAAAACCGCAAACTTTCATGAACAACAGTGGTGAAGCAGTTGGGGCGTTGGCGCGTTTCTATCAAATAGCAGAGCAGAATATCATTGTCGTGTACGATGATCTTGATCTTCCCGTTGGCAAAATGCGGATTAAAAAAGGCGGCGGCCATGGTGGCCATAACGGCCTGCGGTCAATCCATGCGCATCTTCCGAGCGCCGATTATGTACGTGTGAAAGTCGGCATTGGTCGCCCGCCGTACGATGATATCACGGCATGGGTGTTGGGTCGCGCAGATGAAGGTGACCGAGCTGATGAAGGGCGCATTTTCGCGGCCCTGACGGATGAGCTGGACTCGCTGCTGAAGGGACAAATGGACACCGCAGCCAATCGCATCCATTTGGCGTTAAATTCAGGAGAAGGGTAAGAGCTTAAGGAATGAGGCGTGCAATCGCCTTTAATCCCTGACGCTTACACCTCACCCCTCACGAGGTTATTAAACATGGCACTGAGTATCGGAATTGTAGGACTACCCAACGTGGGTAAATCAACGTTATTTAACGCCCTCAACGGCGGCGGCGCGGAAGCTGCCAATTATCCGTTTTGCACCATTGACCCTAATGTTGGTATCGTGCAGGTGCCGGATCAGCGCATGAATGCGCTGGCTGAAATCGTCAAACCACAAGCGATGCAGCATGCCATTGTCGAATTTGTCGATATCGCAGGCCTGGTGGCAGGCGCTGCCAGCGGCGAAGGCTTGGGTAATAAATTCCTGGCCAATATCCGCGAATGTTCGGCTATTGCGCATGTGGTACGCTGTTTTGATGATGAAAATGTCACCCATGTGTCCGGTAAGGTGAATCCGCTCTCTGATATTGAGATCATTGATACTGAATTGATGCTCAAGGATATGGAAACCGTGCAAAAGGCCGTGCAGCGCACTGAGAAACAGTGCAAAACCGGCAACAAGGATGCCAAAGCGCTGCTGGAGCTACAGCAAAAAGTGTTAGCGGGCTTGGAAGATGGCATCACCGTGCGCCGTCAGAAATTTACTGCCGAGGAACTGGAAGCGATCAAAGAACTTTGCCTGCTGACCATCAAGCCGGTTTTATATGTCACCAATGTCGATGATAGTGCGCTGCCCGATGGCAATGCCTATGTCGAGCAAGTGCGCAGCTTTGCCGAAGAAGAAGGTGCAGGTGTAGCCGTTGTATCTGCCCAGATTGAATCGGAACTGGCTGAAATGGATGCGGAATCTCAAATTGAATTCCTCTCCGATCTAGGCTTGTCCGAACCGGGCCTGAACACCGTGATTCGCGAAGCTTATATGCTGCTCGATCTGATCTCCTACTTTACTGCCGGCGTCAAAGAAGTGCGGGCATGGACGATTCATCGTGGCGATACTGCGCCGAAGGCAGCCGCTGTCATTCACAATGATTTCGAAAAAGGATTTATTCGCGCCGAAACCATCCCCTATAAAGACTTCGTATCTCTTGGCGGTGAAGCCAAAGCCAAAGAAGCTGGTAAAATGCGGCTTGAAGGTAAGGAGTATATCGTTAAGGATGGCGATGTACTGCACTTCAGGTTCAATGTTTAGCCCACACACGAACATCATAAGGGGAAATCAATCATGGATATTACAAAAATTCATGCCGGTGAAAATCCACCTGACGACATTAATGTTGTCATCGAAGTTCCACAGCATGCCGACCCTGTGAAGTATGAACTGGACAAAGAGTCCGGTGCATTCTTTGTTGACCGCTTCATGCATACCGCCATGCATTACCCGTGCAACTACGGATTTATGCCCAACACATTGTCGGATGATGGAGATCCGGTAGATGTCATGGTGATATCCAAATTTTCACTAATTACCGGTTGCGTCGTCCGCTGCCGTCCCATTGCCGTGCTACATATGGAAGATGAAGCAGGTCAGGATGCCAAAGTGCTGGCAGTACCCGTCTCCAAGCTGAAACCATCTTTTGATAATGTACAATGTCTGGAGGACGTATCTGACTTCCTGCTTGATCAGATTTCCCACTTCTTTGAACACTATAAAGATCTGGAAAAGAACAAGTGGGTCAAGGTAACCGGCTGGGGAAAATCAGATGAAGCCCGTAAGGAAATCATCGATTCTATCGCCCGCTATAATGGCGAACTTTAAAAACGGGCATTGACCACGATACCTCTTTAATTCAGAAAGGCGGTTGGGCGACCAGTCGCCTTTTTTATGTTATATAAACTAGGGAGTTTAGGCATGAACGCACAAATGATTCCAGCTATTTTCGGTGGGCTTGGACTGATCATGGCATTCTATTTGTATCAGACAGTCAAAAAATATCCGGCTGGCCAGGGAAAGGTTATTGAGATTGGCGAGGCTATTCACCTCGGTGCAATGGTGTTTATGAAACGTGAATACACCATTCTGGCTGCTTTTGTCGCCATCGTGGCTGTTATACTGGCCTTCACCCTGGGCTCGAATACAACCATTGCCTTTCTGCTTGGCGCGACCTGTTCTGCAATGGCCGGTTACTTTGGCATGTTTGCTGCCACCAAGGCAAATGTACGCACGGCCACTGCAGCCCAAAACAAAGGCGCTGAGACTGCCCTGAGAATTTCTTTCTATGGCGGTTCGATCATGGGACTAACCGTTGCCTCGCTGGGATTGTTGGGGCTCGGCACCTTGTACCTGTTTTTCGGGGGCGATCCGGAAACCGCACATGCCATTCACGGCTTTGGCATGGGTGCATCATCAGTAGCTCTGTTTTCCCGTGTAGGCGGCGGTATTTTTACGAAAAGTGCAGATGTTGGAGCCGATCTGGTTGGCAAGATCGAAGCAGGTATTCCGGAAGATGACCCACGTAATCCCGGTGTAATTGCCGATAATGTCGGCGATAATGTTGGTGATGTAGCCGGTATGGGTTCCGATATTTTCGAATCTTACTGTGGCGCAATTATCGCCACTATTGCCATGGCCTCAACTTTGGCTTCCGATGTGCTGGCCCCGCTTGGCCAGCAACAATCGCTTATGTTTTTACCGCTGGCCCTGGCTTCGCTTGGTCTGATCTGTTCAATTGCAGGCATAGCACTGGTCAAAATATTTGCCAACAAAGAGCCGGCACTGGCGCTGCGAATCGGCACTATGGGAGCATCGACACTGTTTATTATCGCTGCATTTTTTGTGGTCGGTATACTTGAAGTCGCAGCATCCGTTTGGGGTGCCATTATTGCCGGTACAATTGGCGGTATCATTATTGGTGTTGTTACCGAATATTATACTGGTGGCAAGCCAGTGCGCGATATTGCCAAATCAGGTGAAACAGGGCCTGCTACCGTGATGATTTCAGGGCTTGCTATCGGTATGGAATCCGTCGTTATACCCATTCTGACTATTGCTACCATCATTTATGTTTCCACCGCTATGGCTGGCATCTATGGTGTTGGCATAGCTGCTGTCGGCATGCTGGCTACAGTCGGAATTACCATGGCGATTGATGCTTATGGGCCGATTGCTGATAATGCCGGCGGCATTGCCGAGATGTCCGGTATGGGCGAGGAAACACGCCAGATTACTGATTCGCTGGATGAACTAGGCAATACCACGGCTGCCATCGGCAAAGGCTTTGCGATTGGTGCCGCCGCACTGGCTGCTTTGGCCATCATTGCCGCATTTGTGCAGACGGTCTCACAACACCATACTGGATTTGCGCTGAACCTGAATGAACCACTGGTGCTGATCGGCCTGTTTATCGGCGGTATTTTTCCGTTTTTGGTTGCAGCCCTGACCATGACAGCGGTAGGCGATGCCGCCTTTGAAATGATCAAGGAAATCCGCCGCCAGTTTCATGAAATCCCGGGATTGATGGAAGGCAAAGCAGAACCGGATCATGCGTCCTGTATTGAAATCGCAACCACTGCCGCACTGAAAAAGATGGTGCTGCCGGGTGTGCTGGCTGTTTCTGCCCCGGTCGTGATCGGGTTTGGGCTTGGGGCTCAGGCGCTCGGCGGTATGCTGGCAGGTGCTTTAGTCTGCTGTGTACTGATGGCGCTGATGATGGCCAATGCAGGTGGTGCATGGGATAACGCCAAGAAACATGTCGAAAAAGGAAACCTGGGC
>JAUZQI010000108.1 GCA_030951095.1 Mariprofundus sp.
AATAATAAATCAATTGCTTGGGGTGTTGCCAGAGCAGCGCGGCGTGAGGGCGCAACGCTGGGTTTTAACTATCTCAGTGAGCAGATGGAAAAACGGGTTCGACCCTTGGCCGAAAGCTTGGATGCTGAAATTATTGCGCCGATGAATGTATCGGATGAAGCCAGCATGGATGTCTTTTTTGCACAGGTAAAAGAGCAGTGGGGGGGGATCGATTTTATTGTTCACTCCATTGCCTTTGCTAATAAAGATGCGTTGCGAGATGGATTTGCGAATACTTCACGTGAAGATTTTCATCTGGCTTTGGATATCTCTGCATATTCTTTCATTGCCTGTGCTCAACGTGCTGTCCCCATGATGAAAGAGGGGGGAAGTTTGATTACCATGACCTATCTGGGCGGAGAGCGTGCAGTACCCGGTTATGGTGTTATGGGTGTGGCCAAGGCGGCTCTGGAGGCATCAACCCGCTATCTGGCGCAGGATCTCGGCGAACGTGGTATGCGAGTAAACTCGGTGTCAGCAGGGCCGATCAGGACGCTGGCTGCATCTGCAGTGGGAGATTTCCGGAAGTTAATGGATAAAAGTGCGCGTGGAGCCATGCTTAAGCGCAACGTAACGCAGGAAGAGGTAGGCAATACCTGTGTGTATCTGCTCTCCGATCTGGCTTCAGGAGTGACTGGTGAACTACATTATGTCGATGCCGGTTTCCATATTGGTGCCGGCGATCCGGGTATCCCGGTCTAGAGGGGAACCCGCTGATGTCAGGTTCAAGTTGTGGACAGATTTTCCGCCTGAGCACAGCCGGCGAATCACATGGCGCGGCACTGGTGGCGGTTGTTGAAGGTTGTCCGGCCGGGCTGTCATTAAATGAGGCTGATTTGCAACCCGATTTGGATCGGCGCAAGCCCGGTCAGTCAAAATATACCAGCCAGCGCCGTGAAGCAGATGAAGTGGAAATCCTTTCCGGTGTATTTGAAGGGGTCACTACAGGTTGTCCGATTGGTTTGCTGATCCGCAATACCGATCAGCGTAGCAAAGACTATTCTGACATCAAGGACAAATTCCGTCCCGGGCATGCCGATTTTACCTATTTTGAAAAGTACGGCCTGCGTGATTATCGCGGCGGTGGACGGTCTTCGGCACGTGAAACTGCCATGCGTGTAGCTGCTGGAGGCATTGCCAAAAAACTGTTGTCTGAATCAGGTATTTCGGTGCTGGGATGGGTGGATCAGATCGGTCCGATCAAAATTGATGCTGCTCGATTTAACGCCGATGAAATCAGTAATAATCCGTTTTTCTGTCCAGATGCGGAAGCTGCAGTCGAGATGGCCGAGTTCATGGATGGGCTACGCAAAGATGGTGATTCTATTGGCGCGGCAGTTTGCGTTGAAGCGCATGGTATGATTCCGGGTCTGGGTGAACCGGTATTTGACCGACTCGATGCCGATATTGCCAAGGCACTGATGAATATACCGGCCGCCAAGGCTGTGGAGATTGGGGACGGTTTTGCCTGTGTGGAGTCCAGAGGTTCTGAATTCGGTGATGCAATACGTACTAATGGCTTTCAGAGTAACCATGCTGGCGGTATTCTCGGCGGAATTTCAAATGGCGATACCATTCTCGCCCGCATGATGCTGAAGCCTACCTCATCTATTCTTAAAGCGCGTCCGACCATCGATATCCATGGCGATGAAACCGAGATTATTACCAAAGGTCGTCATGATCCCTGTGTGGGAATTCGTGCCGTCCCGATTGCAGAGGCCATGCTGGCGCTAACCTTGGCTGACCATCTGTTAAGACATCGAGCCAGTCGATTGTAAGCTTAAAAACGCAGGATATATTATGAGGGAGCGTCTCTTTCTTTCTGAGCGCTCACACTTTATTCCTTGTCCCTGCCGTTGCTGATTTCCAACCATGCGCCGGTCAGGCCGGTGAGTGTTTTGAGTTTATTCATTGCAGCTGTTGCTTCTGCCTTGCTGGTATAACTGCCTGCACGCAGGCGATACCATTTCCGATGATCCAGTGTGACTGGATAAATGTCACTGTGAACGCCGAGTTTTGCAATATGGCCCTGTTCTGCTGCAGCTTCAGCTTCGGAATAATGGGATGACAGAAAAAGCACATATTTTCGGTGTACACTGACAAGTTTGGAAGTAAGTGGTGCAGTTGTTATGTCGGATTGCAACTGGATTTGTGCGCCTTGGGGCGTTGGTGACGAAACGGATGCAGGTGGTATGGGGGCAGCAATGTCATCTGGCGGAGTACTGTCCAGACGGATTCTGGTTTTCGGCTGAGTTGGTTCGCTATCGAAATCATCATCTTCGAAATCGTCTTCTTCAAAGCCGTCATCTTCACTTAGCGGTGTCGGCGGATTGCCATCGTAGATCAGGTATTCGCGTCGTTGCCGCCATGCTTCGCGTGTAAATATATAAGGATCCAGTGACAGTTCATCTCGCATATCCGATGCGCTGAGTAGTTGAGCACGCTCATCGATATATTTGAGTACAGTCACCGGAATGGTAACATAGGGAGCCAGTACGAATCCGGCCCAGAACAATGGATCTGTTGCCGTCGCCGTTAAAAAATCAGATGTGTTGCGTGCAGAATTAGGCCCCATAAGCGGATAGACAATATAGGTTCCTTGCCCAACACCCCATGTTGCCAGGGTTTGGCCAAAATCCTCTTCATGACTTTCAAAGCCCATCGATGAGGCGACATCCACCAGCCCACCGATACCCAGAGTTGAATTAATCAAAAAACGCATTAAATCCAGAAAGCCCTGTTGCCCTTTACCCTGTAAAAAATCGTTTAGCACAGTATTCATGTATGTACTGTTATCGTAGAAATTGGATACTGCAGTGCGCATCGGCTTGGGAACCACCGCTGTATAGCCCTTTGCCAATGGTTTCAGGCTAACCCGATCAATGCTGTCGTTGACCTTGTCGGTGACCCGGTTTGTGGATTCGATGGGGTCATGGTGGTTCTGTGTAGTAGCACAGGAAGTGAGCATGAGCGCCAGTAAGAGTATGAGTAGGTGAAAGGGATGCCTCATGATTCCGGATTATGCCTTGTCTACTAATGATTACACAACAAACAGTTTTCACCAGAGCCAGTTGCAAAAGTCTGAGTGGATGCGTTGCAATCCCACTTCGAGTGCGTTTTTGGAATGGAATGAGGAGCATGGTGGTTCCATTCTCCGAAATTCCAGTTCGACAATGCGCCGGAGTGGGGAAGCAAATCGCCGTTCGTGATACTTTTGCAAGTGGCTCACCAGTGGTTATATTATGGACACGGGTTGGGGTGACGGTGGTGTATGTGTTCAATGTCAGCTAAACATGCATCAGGCAGGATTATATCCCGGCTGGAGATATTATTGGCCAATTGATTCAGACTGGTTGCACCAATGATAGTGGCACAAACAAACGGTTGTTGACGTATAAATGCCAGCGCCATTTGCGCCGGATTAAGGCCGTACTTCTCAGCTACACTAATGTAACCTCTGATCGCTTGTTCGGCTTCAGGATTGGAATAGCGGGTATAGTGCTTAAACAGCGTTAACCTTGTACCGGCAGGTTGATTGCCATCGAGATATTTCCCCGACAGAACGCCGAAAGCCAGCGGTGAATAAGCCAGCAATCCGGTGTGTTCACGGCAGGCTATTTCGGCCAGGCCGATTTCAAATGAGCGGTTGAGCAGGTTGTACGGATTTTGAATAGACGCGATACGTGGGAAGCCTTGCATCTCGGATAGATGCAGATACTGGGTAGCGCCCCAAGGTGTTTCATTGGAGATGCCGATATGGCGTACTTTTCCGGCTTGCAGCAGTTTTTGCATGGCGGCCAGCGTTTCTTCAATCGGTACTGCCGATTCATTAATCCCGTGTTGATAACCAAGTTTGCCGAAGAAATTGGTGTTTCGGTCTGGCCAGTGTGTTTGATAAAGGTCGATGTAATCGGTTTTCAATCTTTTGAGTGAGGCTTCACAAGCGGCGATGATATTTTGTTCATCTAGTCGGGCTTTCCCGTGGCGTATATGCCGGCACCAACCGGTCGGGCCACATACCTTGGAAGCGAGAATGATATCGTGCCGTTTGCCTGTTTTACCGAACCAGTTGCCGATGATTTCTTCTGTACGGCCATACGTTTCTGCTTTTGGGGGGATGGCATAAAGCTCAGCGGTATCAAAAAAATTAATGCCATGCTCCAGAGCATATTCCATCTGTGAAGAGGCTCCCTCTGCGCTATTTTGCTCTCCCCATGTCATGGTGCCCAGGCAAATTTCACTCACCTCCAGCTTTGTTTTTCCAAGCTGATTGTAATTCATGTGGACAATCTTCTGACCAGACTTTTGCTGGAAACTACCCGGTCAATAAACAGGATGCCGTCGAGATGATCGATTTCATGCTGGATGACGCGGGCTTCAAAACCACTGGCTGTGATTTTGTGTCTGATGCCTTGTGGGTCATGATAACTGACAGTAATTTTGGCAGCACGTGGCACCATGCCTACCCAGTCGGGCACTGAAAGGCAGCCTTCACGCCCCAGCTTTTCTCCACTGCCTGATTCGATGGCCGGATTGGCCATGTATAACAGGCCGTGATGCTTGCAGGGCCTGAGGCTTTCTCTGCAGTCCACGATAATGAAACGTCTGTTATCTCCAATCTGTGGAGCAGCAATACCTATACCGCCGATACCGGCACGCATGGTTTGCTCCAGTTGTGCAAACTGCGTTGCAAGGTTTGGATCAAAACTTGTGATGGTGGTTGATATCTGGCGCAGTCGTTGGTCGGGATGCACCAGAATTTTCTGAACAGGCAACGGCTAGTCAGGGACTACAGAACTGCATCATCGAGTGCGTGCAGATCCACATCAATACCGATTTTTCCGGCAACATCGTTCAGCGCCGATTTCATGGTATCACCCTGATTGCCGGCAGCTACTTCCAGTACCATCATGTAGACTTGGCCATGTTTTGAATCGCGTGACTGGGTGGACACATCCACAATTGAAACACCCAGCGTTGCCAAGGTATTTGTGACTGCGAAGACAATGCCGACCTTGTCTGCCCCATGCACAGTAATCACATGATCCGGTTCCAGTGGCGGGGTGCTTGCTTCCTCATCGGAGATGGTTTGCGACTGAACGGTTAATCGGGTGCGTTGCTCCAGTTCAGCCAATGCCGCTTTTAGTTCGCCAAGACTGATGTCTTCAGACAAATGTACAATGAGCATCATGGTGAATCGACCACGCAGGGCGGTCATTGATGAGTCTTCGATGTTGGCATTCAGATGCTGCAATGCCTCTGCTACATCGCGAACAATACCGGGGCGATCACGACCTGAAATGGATAATAGTACGTTGGACATGGCAACTCCTTTTAAAGAATGGGGTTAGCCTAGCTTGCCTGACGAAAAAGAGAATAGAATCAGCTTGGATATGAATCACTTGGACATGAATCAGACCGAAAATGATTCGCCGCAGCCGCAAGCTCCTTTCTGATTTGGATTATGATAGACAAATCCCGAAGTGAGTATGTCCTGCTGAAAATCCAGTCTCAGGCCATTTAATGCTGTTGAATAAGACTCTGCATCCACATACAGGTCGAAATCTTCATATGATTTCACCAGATCACCGGTTCGGGGTGCATCGATGGTTTCCATCACATCTTCCAGGCCGGAACATCCAGCTGGACGCACGGCAAGGCGAAGGCCGTTGTTTTGTGCATCTGCCAGTATTTTTTTTATTCTGGCAATCGCTGCCGATGTTAATTCAATATCCACTTTAATCTCCAAGATTTATGCCGCCGGACCAGCCATTCCTTTTAGCCGGTTGCAACTGCTAACCAGTGCAGTCACCAGTGCATGGGCATCTTCGCTACTGTTTCCCGGCCCGAAACTGACCAGGATTGAACTGCGTGCTACCGATTCATTGAGCCCCATGGACAGCAGCACATGGGATGCTTCGCGTTTACCCGATGAGCAGGCCGAACCGGATGCCACTGCAAAGCCGGCCAGATCAAGTTGCATCAACAGGGTTTCACCATCCATGCCCGGTAAAATAATCAAGCTGGTATTGGCAGCACGTGGTGCATGTTCAGATATAATTCGCACCTTGGGAATCTGAATTTTCAGTTGTTGTTCAAAAGTATCGCGAATCGAGCCAAGGGCAGTGAAATCTATTTCGCCAAGAGCAGCAGCAAAAGCTGCGATGCCCGGTACGTTTTCAGTACCTGAACGGCGGCCACGCTCCTGTCCGCCACCAGGAGTCAGTTCCTGTAATTTTACACCGCGACGTACCAGCAGGGCGCCTACCCCTTTGAGCCCGCCAATCTTGTGGGCTGACAAACTCATGAAATCAACCCCCAGTTTCTGAAAATTGACCGGTATTTTTCCCAGCGCCTGCACTGCATCAACCAGCATTGGAATGCCATGTCTTCTGCAATGTTCTGCTACTTCTTGTACAGGCTGGATGGCTCCACTCTCATTATTAATTAGCATCATGCAGACCAGAAGCGTGTCACCATTGATTGCCGCAATCATACTCTCAGTTGTTACGATGCCATTTTTATCCGGTCGCACGAATACGATATCAAGACCCTGTTCGGACATGCGCTGTAATGGTTTTAATACGGCAGGGTGTTCGATGGCCGTGCATACCACGCGCCCGGATTTAGCTGACTCCAGCACGCTGTGAATAGCAATATTGTCCGCTTCTGTGCCGCCGGATGTGAATACAATACTGCCGGATTCGCAGTCAATAAATTTTGCCAGTTTGTCCCGTGAATCATCCACGACACGACGGGCGGCACGTCCAGCCCAATGCAGGCTGGATGGATTGCCTGGAGCCTCTGTAGCGGCCTGATTTACCGCATCAAGTGCGGCTGCAACAGGAGGGCAGGTGGCATTGAAGTCAAGATACCGCTTCAATTTTCACGGTACCTTCAGGAAGTTTGTTTGATGCCAGATAGTCTTCGACTTTGCCCAGTTCAATATGATCCAACTCTGCGTCTTTGGCACACACCTGCTCCAGACTGACAGCATCGAGAAAACGGTAAATATGGAGGCCGAGCGATTCCCAAAGCTGATGCGTATCACAACGGTTTCCACGATGGCAACCTCGTACGCCATTCTCGCACATCGTGGTACGTACCGGCTCATTCACTGCACGAATGATTTCAGCAATAGAAATTTCTTCGGCTGTTTTTGCCAGCAAGTAACCACCGCCCGGTCCACGCACAGATTTGACCAGTCCACCTTCACGCAAGCAGCGGAATAACTGTTCAAGATAAGATAACGAAATAAACTGGCGTTCCGAAATAGCGGCCAGTGTTACCGGGCCATCCTGCTGTTTGTTTAAATCAACCATTGCTGAAACGGCATAACGTCCTTTACTTGTTAATCGCATCTCTGCCTCCATTGTACAATAACCATATTAGAGGGTCGGATATTATAAAGCCGACTATTTTAGTCAAGTATAAATTTAGTACTCGTTTTATGCTATGAAAAAGCCATGCGTGTTAAGGTATGTTCAATGCTAATGAATTATTCCCTTGAATGATGACCGGACTCAAATGCCGCCACCAAGGAATCGTTCCAGTTTTTCCTGTTCGCTTAAACGATCTTTTTCCAGATCATCACTGGTTTTTGCGCTTTTTCCTTTGCTGTCCGGGTGAAAGGCATCGACGCGCGCATTGACATCATCGATCATTTTCAACACATGGCCGAGCGCTTCGGCAACCGGGTTGGCCAGTAGGTGGTGATCAAGATTGATTTTACCATCTTCAATTAATGATTCAGTCGTTGCCACTACCGTGCCGGGAATACCGACTACGGTAGAGTGGGCCGGCACATTCTTGAATACGACCGAATTGGCGCCGATGCGTGATTGTTCGCCAATCGTGATCGCGCCCAGTATTTTGGCACCGGCACCGACAATGACGCCATTCTCAAGTGTGGGATGACGTTTGATTTTTTCCCATGTCGTGCCACCCAGCGTAACACCATGATATAGCGTCACGTCATCACCGATTTCGGTGGTTTCGCCGATGACAATGCCCATGCCGTGATCAATAAAGAAGCGCTTGCCGATCGTAGCACCGGGGTGAATTTCAATACCGGTCAGCCAGCGAGAAATGTGGGAGATAAATCGACCCAGCCAGCGAAACCCCCCATGCCAGCAAGCGTGCGCTATGCGGTGCACCCAGATCGCATGCAGGCCGGGATAGCAGGTCAGCGCCTCCCAGGTTGTGCGGGTGGCCGGGTCACGGTCAAATGCCGTGCGAATATCTTCTCGAATCGTAGCTAGCATGTGCGAATCCTATCACGGATTTTATCACAAGCCGCATCAAGTTCGTATGTTGGTGCGGCAATGCTCCACAGACCGGGTTGAGATAAACGTGTGTTGCACCAGTCTTTGAGCATGTCCATGTCCACAGCCGTAATGCGTTGCAGCCATGCCAGCGGCGACTGAAGCTTTTGCTCATCCTGTCTGCCGCCGAGATAGAGCATTTGCCCTTCAACGGAATCCAGGCCCATGCGGAATTGCACTTCCAGTTGCCGTTTGGCGCGCTCAATTTCTTCAACCTGAATATTGGCGGAGAAATCTTGCAGCACGTCCAGTATGACGGTTGCGCAATCAGCGGCCCGCGCCGGCTCCGCGCCGCAGGTCATGCTCCAGATGCCGGCATCGCTCAACATACTCAAATGCGAACCGATGCTATAGGCCAGCCCACGTTTTTCCCGTACTTCCCGAAACAGATGGGAGCTCATGCCGCCGCCCAATATCTGATTAGCCAGCCATGCCTGCGGTCGTTCATCGGAATCAACGGTGATACCGGGAAAGGACAATACCATCTGC
This sequence comes from Mariprofundus sp., assembly GCA_030951095.1. Lineage (GTDB taxonomy): Bacteria > Pseudomonadota > Zetaproteobacteria > Mariprofundales > Mariprofundaceae > Mariprofundus. The sequence goes on from JAUZQI010000108.1 coordinate 8,853, forward strand.
GCCTGTTCGCCATCGCGTTGCAGAGCCTGTACGCCGCCGGTGAACCTGTCCGGAAGCTCTCTGCGGGGCATGTGGTCACTATTAGCTCGCCAGTTCAGCGACGCTACTGCATCGGATAATTGCGTATGATCAATATGACCGGCGGCGGCAATCAACAGGCGACCGGCGCTGTAATGTTGTTGTAAATAATGTTTGAGATCATGCGACGAAAGGGCTTTTAAGGCATCATGATTGCCGAGAACAGAGCGTCCGAGCGCATGCTCGGAAAACAGGGCTTCCACATGCTGATCCATAATCCATTCTTCGGGTGTATCATCGACCATGGCCATTTCGGCAAAAATCACTTCGCGTTCGCGCTGCCATTCATCTTCCGGCAACGCCGGTTCGCGCACCATGGCGGTTAATACATCCAGCGCTTCTCGCCAGTGTTCGTGCAACACATGGAGGTGGAAACAGGTGCGCTCGCGCGAGGTGAATGCATTGGCGTTGCCGCCCAGCTCATCGAGTTTTTCCGCCAGCCGGTGCACATCCATCTGCTTTGTGCCTTTGAATAGCATATGCTCCAGGGCATGGGTGATGCCGGATTGAGCAACGGATTCATCGCGGCTGCCGACATCAACAAAAATACCCAGTGCCACACTTTGAGAAGATAGCATGGCATGGCTGAGCACCAGCGGGCCGTCGGGGATCTGGGTTTCGTTATAAAATGCGTGTGTCATAAATGATTCGGATAACCTACCAGTCGAAATGAATAAACTGCGTAACAATTATACATATGGGAAATAAAGTCATCCGCTGTAGTGAATTTTTACTCTTGTTAACCAGCTATTTTTGGCCACGCTAGTTAACAAATAAGCAAAAAAAAGGGGCTCAGTAATTGAGCCCCTGTGCTGTTTTTTAACAAGCAGCTATTTTAGTGCGTTGTTCCGGCAGCAGCATCAACAGCGGCATCGGTTGTTCCGGCAGCAGCATCAACAGCGGCATCGGTTGTTCCGGCAGCAGCATCAACAGCGGCATCGGTTGTTCCGGCAGCAGCATCAAC
>JAUZQI010000109.1 GCA_030951095.1 Mariprofundus sp.
GACCTGACCGAAAAAATACGATTATTGCCCGGCGTGGTGGATCAGGAGGTCGTGTCCCTCAGCACCGAGGATAATATTCACGGCACGGCAGACGGCATGGAAGTCGAGCCGTTTATGGATGCAATTCCAAGCGATGCGGCAACGCTGCGATCCCTGCAACAACAAATCCATGATTTTGACATGTATGACGGATTTATTGTCGCCAAAGATGGTTCTGCTGCCGCCATCGTGGTGAAGCTAGAATCGGCAGCGTTGCTGGCCAGGCGCGGACTGGACAAGTTTAACGTATATGAATCGGTGCAGCAGACGGTAAATGAACTGACGGCCGGCAGGGATGAACAGTTTTATGTGGCTGGGAAACCGGTGCTGGAAGCGACGCTCGGTATGTATATCGCCAAGGATCTGGGCCTGATGATGCCGCTGGTCTTTTTGACGCTGGCGATTCTGCTGTTTTTCACCTACCGCTCGCTGCGCGGCATCGTGATCCCATTGGCTGTGGTGTCCTTTTCGGTGCTCGGCGCAATGGGGATCATGGCTTTTTCGGGCGTGCCGATGTATCCGACCACGACTATGGTGCCGGTGACGCTGATGGCGATTGGCGTGGCCGATGCGATTCATCTATTGGGCAAATACTATGAACTGGCGTTGCTCAATCCTGAGCGAAATCGGCGCAGCATTGTGCTGGCGACGATGCAGGAAATGTGGCGACCGGTGGTGTTGACCTCGGTGACGACGGCGATTGGATTCCTGTCGTTTTTGAGCATGGGCATGGTGCCCTTGCAGATGATGGGGCTGTTTGCGGCTGTGGGTATAATCTATGCCATGCTGGTGTCGCTGACGCTGGTTCCGGCCATGTTGATGTTGATGAAAGTGGCTGCGCCAAGGCTGTTGAAAGTGCATGCGTCAGACGAGAACGGGTTTGAAACCGCCGGTTTTGTTTCCACCCAACTCGCCCGTCTGGGGACTTGGGTGGGCGAGCATGTCACCTTAACCCTGTTTTTAACCAGCGGGCTTATTTTCTTCTCGGCATGGGCGGCATCGAGCGTCTATGTGGATGATGCGTATGTGGCCAACTTCAAAAAGGGCTCGCCGATTGTGAAAGCGGATAAGGTGATCAATAAGCATTTTATCGGCTCATATCAGTTCAACGTGCTACTTGAAGGCGAAAAGTCGGAAACCTTTTACAGGCCCGAAGCGCTTAAGGCGGTGTGGGGCTTTCAGAAAGAGATGGAAGCGCGCAACAGCATTGTAGGCGGCTCGATCAGTATTGCCGATTATATCCGCCGCATGAACCGGGTGATGAACGAGAACCGACCGGAGATGGCGCGTATTCCTGATTCATCCAATCTGATTGCCCAGTATTTGCTGCTCTATTCGTTCTCCGGCGCACCGGATGATTTCGCCGAAGTGGTGGATAGCGAATACCGCATGGCCAATATACGGCTGTTTCTGACCGAGGGACAATATTCGTACTATCACAAAATCCAATACGATCTGCATGCGCTGGCAGCCAAATATTTCGATCCGCTGCATATCAAATGGAGCATTGCCGGCAATGGCAATATATCCTATGTGCAGACGAAGATGATTACCGATAATTTGCGACTCAATATCATTGCCACAGTGCTGTCGATTTTTCTGGCCGCCTGGTTGATGATGCGCTCGTTTGCAGCCGGCGTGTTTGTGATGACGCCGGTGCTGGCGGCGGTGATTTTCAATTTTGCATTCATGGGACTGACCGATACGCACATTGGCTGGGGTGCCTCGATGTTTACGTCGGTTGCGATATGTATCGGGGTGGATTATGCCATTCACCTGATCTACAAATTTAGAAGTGAGTTTGGCAGGGGAGTATCTGGTCAGGCTGTGGCTGATCATCCTTTGCCGGCTCAAACCGATACGGGCATTGCGGCGCTAACCCGTACACTGGCCACCACCGGCAAGACGATTCTATTTAATGCCGTGGTGGTAATTGCCGGGTTTATGGTGTTATTGGCCAGCGTCATGCCGCCAAATCAGCAAATGGGCTTACTGGTGTCGGCAGCCATGCTGTCCTCGTTCATCGCGACGCTGACTGTGTTGCCGGCATTGATCCTGGCCGCCCGCCCACGGTTTGTATTTGGCGAGAGAGAAGCAAAAGCATGAACCGCAAAGGACGCAAAGGTGCGCAAAGGAAGCCAAAAGCTATTTATGCTGATGTTTTCCTTAGGGAAGCGCTGATCAAACCAGATTTAATCAGTACTTCCTTAGCGATACTTTGCGTCCTTTGCGGTGAAAAAAATTTTGATCTTGGGAGATGGATATGACATTACAGAAAATTGCGTTGATGGTGTTTGCGCTGGCGATTATGACGGGCATGGTGTCGGTGTTGTCCTATGGTGAAGAAATTACGGCTGACCAAATCATGCAGCGGGTGGATAATCGCGATGACGGCGATGATTTGACCCAGACCATTTACCAGAAGCTGATTGATCGGCGCGGGGGCTTGCGGGAGCGTTATATGGTGGCGCTGCGCAAAGATTATAGGAAGGACAGCAAGTCCATTTCCTATTTCCTTAAACCGGCTAATATTCGTGATACGGCGTTGCTGACCTATGATTACGACGGTGTCGCCAAAGACGATGACCAATGGCTCTATCTGCCGGCATTGAAGAAAGTGCGGCGCATTTCGTCATCGGATCGCGGCGATTATTTCATGGGAACCGATTTCACTTTTGAAGATGTCAAACAGACGCCGGAACTGGAAGATTACAACTGGACGCTGACCGGTTCGGAAAACATCGACGGGCACGATTGCTGGGTGGTGCAGGGCGTGCCGAAAACCGGAGATCTGCAAAAAAATCTCGGTTATTCAAAAACGGTGAACTATATTCGCAAGGATAACGATATCGCCATTCGCATTGATTACTGGGATCGCAAGGGGCAGGAATTGAAACATTTCAATGCCACCGAGGTGAAACAGATTCAGGATATTTGGACAGCGATGAAGATGGTGATGGAAAATATCCAGACCGGACATCGCACTGAAATGGAATTTTCAGATCAGCAGTATAATACCGGCATGTCGGATCGGAAATTCTCCGAACGCATGCTGAAACGCGGTTATCGCAAGTAAGTCAAAGTCACAATCATTCACCACAGAGTTACACAGAGTAGAGTCAAAGGCATAAAAAATAGGGAGATCGGATGTATGCGTTGTTTAATTCATGCTGTATGGATTTTTCTTTTTTTGTTTTTACTCTGCGTAACTCCGCGTACTCTGTGGTGAAAAGCTTTTGATTCTAAAGATTCAGGAAGGATAAAAACCATGCAAACTGTTTTTTCATTTATTGTGCATCGGGCCTGGGTGGTGCTGATTTTGCTGGCTGTCGTGACGGCGGGGTTTGTGTCGCAGTTGCCGAAAATCAAGATGGAAACCAATATCGAGAATATGTTGCCGCATAGCATGGATGCCTATGCCAACAAACAGCAGTTGGAAAAACTCTTTTCTTCAACTGATATGGTGGTCATCGGCATTACCAACAGGCAAAGCCCGGAGGGCATCTATAATCCGCATACGCTGAAACTGGTGGATGAGATCACCGG
>JAUZQI010000011.1 GCA_030951095.1 Mariprofundus sp.
ACAGCGATCAATCACGCGCACGCCCATCGCACTGGCCTGATGCACCAGAAAGCGAAAATGCGGATTCATTTCCGGCGCACCGCCGGTCAGATCGAGCGTTTTGATTGGTTGCTCTGCGAGATAATCGAGAACGGTTTGCACAGTTTCCTGCGTCATAATCTCTTTACGGCGCGGCCCTGCATTAACATGACAATGCAAACAGGTCTGATTACACAGATAACCGAGATTAACCTGCAACGTTTCCAGCCGGCCACGGCGAATGGCCGGAAAATCGCTCTCTTTCAGTAATGGTAATGTTGCATGCATGCAGCTATTCCTCTTTCCATATTAAACGCAATATAGGTCGGTTTCACCATGATTTCATTACACCGAAAACATGCTTCCGATGCGCATCATGGTACCTATTTTTTGTGTCGTCTGGGTGGCTTTCTGCCGCCTCCGCCCGAATGATCACGCCCTGATTTTTCACTGCCTGATTGGCCACGACCGGGACGCCTGTCGCCGCCGGGTTTAAAGCGTTTCTTCGCTGTGCGGACGGGTGTCGCATCACCGGAAGCAAGTACGGATGCGTTTAGACGCTGGCCGCAAACCTGTACCTGTTTCAGATCATTGAAGATGGGCTTGGGCATGCCTTCAGGCAGATCCACCGTGGTGTGATCATCATGAATCTGCACGCGACCGATAAATTCACTCTCCAGCCCCAATTCGTTGGCAATCGCGCCGACGATATTGCCCGGTTTTACGCCGTGCGTTTCACCCACTTCAAGGCGATAACGCTGCATACCTTGCTCCGGCTTCGGCCCGCGCGAAGTTCGTTCACGGTTCGGTTTGATATCATCATCGGCATACTGATCGCGAGACGGATTTCGCGTGCTCCGGCGTTTGTCTTCCGGCCCATCAAAACGCGGATTACGATCAGATCGAGCCGACCGCTCGGAACGTTCCCGCTGCTCCTGCAAATGCGGCTGATCCTTGAGCAGCAAGGGTTTATCGCCCTGTACCATTTTAGCCAGTGCGGCGGCAATCTCGTTGGCAGGAACATCATGTTCCTGCCGATATTGCTCAACAATTTCGGTGAACAATTCCAGCCCCTCGCCCGAAGCCAGTGTTTCGCTAATGCGCTCCTTGAATTCAGTAATACGTTTATCGTTGATTACATCGGCAGTCGGCATCTTGAAGGGTTCAATGGTTTTTTTGGTAGCCCGTTCAATCGTATACAGCATGCGTTTCTCACGCGGAGATACAAACAAAATCGCATCGCCCTCGCGCCCTGCCCTGCCAGTGCGCCCGATGCGATGGATATAGGATTCGGTATCGTGCGGAATATCGTAATTAATGACATGCGAAATGCGCTGCACATCCAGCCCACGCGCTGCCACATCGGTCGCCACCAGAATATCCAGATGGCCTTTTTTTAAGCGGTTGACCGTCGCCTCACGCTGTTTCTGGGCGATATCGCCGTTCAGAGCCGTGGCCGCATAACCGCGCGCCTCTAATTTGTTGGCCAATTCTTCCGTGGCCGTTTTGGTACGCACAAACACAATTACGCCGTCATAGACTTCAGCTTCAAGAATCCGGGTCAGCGCATCAATCTTGTTGCGTCCGCTCACCATCCAGTAACGCTGGCGAATCGTTTCGGCAGTCTGCTCTTTCACCTTGATGGTGACCTGCACAGGGTTATTCAGATGCTGCTGTGCAATTTTGCGAATGACCGGCGGCATGGTAGCCGAAAATAGAGCAATCTGACGATTATCCGGCGTCTGCTCCAAAATCCACTGCACATCATCAATGAATCCCATGCGCAACATTTCATCAGCCTCATCGAGAACCAACGCCTGCAAATTGCCCAGATTGAGTGTTTTGCGACGCATATGATCCATCACACGGCCCGGCGTACCGACCACGACATGCACGCCGCGCTTAAGCTGGCGCAGCTGAATATCATAACTCTGGCCACCGTAAATCGGCAGCACATTAAACCCTTTCAAATGACGGGCATACGTCTTGAATGCTTCAGCCACCTGAATGGCCAGTTCACGCGTCGGTGCCAGCACCATCACCTGCGGCATTTTCTGACTTAAATCGATGTGCGCAAGCAACGGCAATGCAAAGGCCGCCGTTTTACCGGTGCCGGTCTGAGCCTGACCGAGTACATCCTTACCTTCGAGCAGCAAAGGAATGGTTTCTGCCTGAATTGGAGAAGGCGTTTCATAACCTGCATCTTCTACTGCCTTGAGCAGCGGAGGAATTAGATTCAAATCACCGAATGTGAGCTGCTGTTGTTCGTTTGTCGTCATGATTTACACCTGCGGAAATTACCGGAGCCGAAGCATGCCTGTACAATCATTAAGAAACCATGAGGAAGAAGGATTCGAATAATGTGCATAGATAAATCGGCCAGTGAGGCAGCATATAGCCAGTCAAGTGTATCGGCTACCAATTGGCTGGCATCCGCAAACCTCTACAGACACTATCGGACAAGATAGTCTTGCTGCATGACCAACAATAATATCCTCAAAAAAATTACCATTGCCTGCAAGCTTAAACACTTTGAAATCAAAGAAAATTTTGAATTGGGTGGATTCGAATTAAGTAGCAGCCAAATTAAAG
>JAUZQI010000110.1 GCA_030951095.1 Mariprofundus sp.
AAATTCAGGATGACATGGTCATGAAAGAGAAGCTGATGTTGCAACTTGCACACCTTATTCAACGCTTTGAACAGGAATGGCTGCCACGCTACCAGCAGCTGGACAATCGGGAGCAGCGTCTGGTGCTGGTGGCTGCTGTGCTATTGCCTGTGATCATCGTGTTGTTCGGATTGTTGCTGCCACTTAAGGATAGGCAAGATGTTTTGCGCGAGAACTTGGCCGTCATTCAGGCTCAGGCCATGGAGGCAGGGAAAATAGCACGTTATCTGGTTGAACATGCGGCAGAGCGTAAAGGTGGCTCCGCTGCGGAAAACATGATGACTACAGTGGAACGCCTTGCTCGACAGACCGGGGTAAGGCGTTTTATGACCCGGATCACACCACAGATAACACCCAGTGGAGGAGAGAAGCGCCTGATGATCAGTATGAAAAACGCGCCTTATGACGCAACGCTCAAATTTATTCATGCGCTTGCCGAGCGCAATCTGGGGCTGAACAGTTTGAAACTCCAGGCGGCTGATTCGCCTGGCCATGTCCATGTCAGGGCGGTGCTTAGCGGCGCCTGATTCGTGTTAACACCCAAGATCCGACATTGTCATGCGGCGCATGCCGCAACCTCTTGATCTATCTGGCATTCCGAAAAATAACTTATCACCAGCAAGGTGACAGCATGATTTTTTGAAACACCATATAAACCAAGTGATTACACCCTGCATCCAATGTCAATGTCGGTTCTTGGGTTAACAGGCTCTGGTTGGCGAGGGTCGGTTATCGTTCAAATACACCCATGTGAAAAACATTGCCCTGATAGCTTAGAATCACGCCATCAGGAGTAATTTCTTCCAGTCTCAGGCCATTGCCGATGGCCTGTTTTTCTCTACGTATATTGCCGTTAATAATAACCATGCGCCTAGCTGGATGATCATCATAGATATGGCCTTCGATGTTGATAGCGGGGAGCGACCGTTGCACAGATACGGGCAAATCGCTCAATGAGCTGATGGCCGCATTTGCCGGTTCTGCTTGAGATGTATCGTTGCCGAGATCTGGAAAACGACTCATGCCTCTGCTGACCGGTGATGTGGGTGTGATTGGCCTGAATACAGGAATCACCTTTGCCTTTGGGCGATCGGCAGGCGCATGCTCTGGCGAGCTGTTAGCGGAAATATCGGATTGTTCAGGCAGCACCTTGTTTTGAAATGTTTGTTTGGCCGGCGTCTTTGAAACGGCATGGCTGCGTTTTTCGGTTTCAGCGAGCAGCGGCTGGCGCATGGTTGCTACCGGGGCCGCAATCGGTGCGGTTGCAACGGGTGCTGTTTGTCCGGGTGAAGCCTGTTTAGAGATGATCTGTTTTGAGACGGGTTGTTTGGAGGTGACCTGTTTGGCAACGGGCTGGGCAGGTTGATGATTATCAGGTTTTTGTAGCCGGGCAATAAACCATCCGGCTGTCAGTAGCACCAGTAATATCACCAGTGACAGGCGCAACCGGGGCATTCCTGATGCCGGTTGACGGACGAGCGCCGGGGACTCAAGCGGAATGTTTAAGGCGGCCCGCTGTTGCTCGGATTTTTTCAGTGCATCGAGAATATAGGACATCAGTTTGTGGCCTGAGACTGAAGTCTGGGGCTGTCCAGTCCGATTCGTTCATTGATGCGCATCAGTGTCAGAGCGCCGGCAATACCGTCCGGCGGTATGCCTTCCGATTTCTGAAAATATTTCAGGCGCTCTTCCAGTATGGCATCCATCGTATGACTTTGTCCGGGTGGAATCATGCGGCCTTGAATGTGATCCAGTTGACGGACCAGCCATTCGACCGCCTTGCCGGAATCGCCTTTTTGCAAGTCTTTTTTATATCCCGGAGGTTTCATCCAGATCAGTATCATACTGTCCTGCCATCGTTGTTTCAGTTCAGACAGGCGTATGCTCCACTGCTGTCTGTCCAGCTGGATGACCGCATGGCCATTTGAAGCCGAGCGAATAACGGCATAGTGAAGTCCGCCGGCATGATCGATAATCCGGAATATGGCCGGGCGATCGAACTTCTGAAGCAGCCATAGATTAGTACGTTGTGACAGGCAGAAGAGTTTTTTATTCATCAATTGATTGCATGGCTGACCTTCTGTCGAAGCCAGGCCGGTATGCCATATCCCGGCCAGTGTCTGGAATGCCAGAGTTTTGGTGCCGGTTTCCTCGATGGTTTTCCATGGTTTGGCGGAACTCGCAGGGATGATTCCACTCTTTCCTGTTGCGGTGATGACATTGGACGCTTTTTTTGTGGTTTGCCGGGCAATATCTGCAGCCGGCAGCGTTTCCTGCGTGTTTATCGCTGCCGATTCAGCAATCTGGTCTGGTAGCGGGCTATGCACTATTTTCCCTGTAGCAGTATTGCGATGTTTCAGCTCAGTTTCAGATGTGGGTGATGGTGTGCCTTGAATCGCCGATACAGATTTGAACTGTGCCGGTTGTTTCTGCCATGCACCGGTTGCAACTATTGCGACGGTAGCGATCAGCAGAGTCGTGATTGCAACGGGAGCAAGGAATCGTCGTTTCGGAGTTTCAGTTTTGCCCAATACTTCACTACTGGCTTGCCGGACATGTTTTGGACAGACCATGGCACCGTTGGCACTGTAAACGCCGAGCAAGGCCCGGTCGCACAACAGATTAATCAGGCGCGGAGTCCCGTGACTGAGATGGTGAATCAGATTTATTGCCCGCTGTGAAAAAACTGTTTTGTTGCAGCCACCGACAGCCAGCCGGTGACGAATATATTCCCTGGTTTCCACCTTGCTTAGCGGATGCAGGTGATAGCGGGCCGTGATGCGCTGAGCCAACTGCCTTAAATCGGTTCTATCCAGCATGGTTTTTAATTCCGGCTGACCCAGCAGTACAATCTGTAGCAGTTTACGTTCGCTGGTTTCCAGATTAGTCAACAGGCGCAGTTGTTCCAGAACTTCGGGAGAGAGATTTTGCGCCTCATCGATCATTAGCACTACATTGCGGGCATTGCCGTGCGCATGGATCAGATAGGCGCTGATCAGGTCGGTAAAGATTTTAATGCTACTGTTACCATCCGGATAATCGATGCCAAGCTCATCACATATGGCCGCCAGCAGCTCTTCTACCGACAGCCTTGGATTGACGATCCAGGCGATATCGATATTTCCCGGTATATCTTCGAGCAGTTTGCGACTGATAGTGGTTTTTCCGGTGCCCACTTCACCGGTCAACAGAATGATGCCTCCGGCGCTATTCAACCCATATACAAGGTGAGCCAGGGCTTCCTGATGCTGATGAGTAAAATAAAGATAACGCGGATTAGGCGCAATCGAAAAGGGCAGCTCTTTCAGTCCGAAATGTTTCAGATACATATTCGAGATTTATCTGGGGAAGCGCTGTTTAAATCTGGTTTGATGAGACTGCAATGGAAAATAGGCGATCTCAAGGCAAAGGTTGCAAGTCATAGCACCGCTATGGCTCAAATCTTTAACGCGGAAATTGTTCATTTTACATGCAGTATCGCGATTCATGGTTTAATCAGCACTTCTGGTATTAGCGGATATCATAATGAATATGCCGAGCCTGACCGGATCGAATCAATTCAAGATCAATAGCTGCTACGCTTTTCAGTGATTTATATATATCCATTGCCTGTTTGGCGCTGGTGATTTTCTTGCTATTAACACT
>JAUZQI010000111.1 GCA_030951095.1 Mariprofundus sp.
ATTTCAACACGAACACCATGTTCGCTGCGGCTGGCTTGAACAATGCTGTCTGCCAGAGCGATTGAAACCTGATCCTTGCCGGTGCCCTGCATTAATATCTCGCCAACACAGCGCAGGCCATTGCCGCAATTGGCAGCTTCCGATCCGTCATTATTGAAAATGCGCAGGCCGGCATCTGCATTTGAATCTGGCAGTAATACCAGCAGCTGATCGCAACCAATGCCGTAACGGCGTTCAGTAATGGTGCGAACCAGTTTTTCGTTTAATTCCGGAAGTTCGGTCTGCAAGCCATTAAGGATAATAAAATCATTACCCTGTGCCTGCATTTTGGTGAAAGCCAGCTTGATTGCATCCGTGCTCATTTGCTGTGTTCAACTTCTACTGTGGTGTACACACCGCCACGCACATTGAATATAGCGGTAACCTTGATCCGGCGCGGGTCGAGCAATGCGATCAGGTCATTGGCAATCATATTGGTGACCTGCTCATGGAAATGACCCTCATCCCTGAAGCTCCAATAATAGAGTTTGAGTGATTTGAGTTCGACGCACAGCTGATCCGGCACATAATCCAGCTTGATCTCGGCAAAATCCGGCTGGCCGGTTTTGGGGCAGAGGCAAGTGAACTCGGGTGAATCAATGCGGATATGATAATCACGTTCCAGGTTCGGATTCTCGAATGTTTCCAGATGCCGGGTTGGCTTGTTCTTCACAGCGCCCAGTGTCTCACTCATGATTTAAACCTCATGCTCTCAATGATATCCGAATAAATCCGGGTCAGTATTTCCAGTTCACTGACGGCAACCTGCTCCCCGATCTGATGGATAGTGCTATTGGTGGTGCCCAGTTCTGCAACGGGCACACCGGCTGCAGCCAGAAAGCGGCCATCGGATGTGCCGCCACCGGTATCGCGTAATGTGTCAATGCCTGTCACGCGTTGAATGCTGGTACACACCTGGTCGAGGAAGGGGCCATCCGGTGTGGAAAATGCGGTGGCGACATGATCAAAATCGAGGCTGGTTTCGCAATTCGCACATGCAGCTTCAATCACAGCTTTGATTTCATCAAAATCATTGCCCGGATTATAACGGATATCGATAAATGCCTCACAAACACCGGGGATGACATTGGATGCGCCGGTACCACCATTGAGATTGGTGATCTGGCAGGACGTGGCTGGAAAACCGTCGGCAGCCTCACCCCAGTCAATGGCTGCAATGCGAGCCAGAGCCGGTGCGGCGCGATGAATCGCATTGTCGGCATCCTGCGGATACGCTGAATGGCCCTGTTTGCCGAGGAAGGAGGCCCGAACCTGCACAACGCCGCGACGACCCCGGCGAATAGTGTCGCCAACGTTTTTCGAGCAGGAGGGTTCACCAACGATGACAGCATCCGGCAGAGAGTTATTGGCTTGCATATATTCGACAATTCGGATGGTGCCATCAATCGAGTCACCCTCTTCATCAGATGTGATCAATAGCTGGATGGTAGGAATCGGCGTATATTCGCCACAGAGCCTGGCCACGGCTGCGATCCAGCAGGCCACAGCGCCTTTCATATCCTGGGCTCCGCGTCCGTGCAGAATGCCATCCACGATGTCGGCTGAAAATGGTGTGTATTGCCACTGTTCCACCGGCCCGGTCGGCACCACATCAGTATGACCGGCAAAGGCCAGCGTGCCGTTTAATTCGCCCGGGCGGGCGTAGATGCTGTTGGTGATGCCGCCGGTATCTACTCGGGTGCGCACAAAGCCGAGAGGGGCCAGTAATGATTCGATATAATTCTGGCAGCCATTGTCATCCGGTGTGACCGAGGCACGTTGAATGAGTTTAACAGCAATGGTTGTGGCAATGTCATACATGGCGGAACCCTAATCAAAAGCAGGCGCGGGCGGTACTCCCGATGTCAGATTCGATAACAGGGCTGCCCGTTCATGGGCGGCACGGAAGCACTGAATGAATCAGCGTTTCCCTGGAATCATGCGGTGAATTCCTGCAACCTGATTCTTGCAGCTATGCTATCCCGATTTTCGCTATATGATTACCCAATATGGCTGACATTCTGCAACTCTATCCGGTTACGCAACAGCAACGGGCCTTGAAAGGGCTCTATCTGGAGCTGAACCTGTGTGAACAGGCGGCTGACGGTGATGTGCTGATCTACTCGAATTATATCGCCAGTGTAGATGGGCGTATTTCGCTTCGAGATGACGATTCGGCTGAATTTGTTGTGCCGGAATCCATTGCGAACAAACGTGACTGGCGTCTGTATCAGGAGCTGGCAGCGCAATCCGATGTGATGCTGACTTCGGCACGCTATTTTCGCCAGCTGGCTCATGGCAAGGCACAGGATTTATTGCCGGTGGGCGGTGGGCCGGAATATATGGATTTAACACAATGGCGGCAGCAGCACGGGCTGAAAGATCAACCGGATGTGGTGGTGATTTCCAACTCTCTGGATATCCCGGAGACGGCACTGGAAGAAGTGCAGGACAGGCGTGTGATTAGTTGCACCAGCGAACGGGCGGGTAATGCTCAGCGCGAACGCATGGAATCGATGGGGCTGACAGTACTGGTCGCAGGCAGGGAGCGGGTCGAAGGAAAACAGCTCAGACAGTTGCTGATCGATCAGGGTTTTCGCAGTGCCTACATGATTGCCGGCCCGGAGGTGCACCGTACGTTGATTGCCGACGGTGTGCTCGATTACCTTTTTTTAACCACACAGTTGAGTTTGCTGGGGCATGATGCCTTTCATACCATACTATCCGGCCAGCTGGATCAGCCGGTCGACTTGCATCTTCAGCGGCTCTATCTGGATCAGCTTGTATCATCCCAGCAGCTGTTTGCACAATTTGCATTGCATCCGGTCTGATGCAAAGCCATATTAGCCGTATCTGAGCATGGAAAGTCGATTATTCCAGGAGGTATCATGCTGAAGCGATTAAGCATGGCGCATTTGGGGATTCTGGTGGGTGTTTTATACTGGCCTGCCGAAGCCTTGATTCATGACTTTATCTTTGGGCAAGGCAGTTTTATGGATAATCTTCTCGGTTCTGATTCGAATGAAATATGGATGCGTACACTAATTTCAACCATGTTTATCGGTTTTGGGATCTATGCCCGTAAAGCCGTTGTCCATCAGCAGCAACTGCAAGAGCAGTTGCGCAAGAAAAGTGAACGGCTGCATCAGATTATTGATTGCACCTACGATGCCTATGTGAGCATGGATAGAAACGGGGTGATTACCGGCTGGAACCGTAGCGCGGAAGCGCTGTTTGGCTGGCCCAGGAGCCAAATTACAGGACAACAGCTCGATGTTATTATCCCCGAACGCCTGCGTGACGATCATCATCAGGGTATACGGCGTTATCAACAGGACAGCATCGGGCCATGGTTGTATAAACCGGTTCGTACCCAGGCGCTTCACCAGGATGGTTTTGAGTTTTCGATTGAAATGGTTGTGACACCAATCAAATCGGACGGTGCAGATGAGTTCTTCGCGTTTATTCGTGAACAGGAACATTGACGTTTTCCTTTCCGGAGAGATGTTGATTTACCGTATTCTGAGCGAATCAGCACATTCCTGAATTTTATATAGATATAAAAGGAGCCACTTGCAAAAGTCGTGAACGGCGATTTACTTCCCCACTCCGGCGCATTGTTGAACTGGAATTTCGGAGAATGGACGCACCATACTCCTCATTCCATTCCAAAAATGCACTCGAAGTGGGATTGCAACTCATCCACTCAGACTTTTGCAAGTAGTTCAAAGGTAAAGAATATGAAACCCGTAGTGACGATGTATGGCATTCCCAATTGCGATACCATTAGAAAAGCCAGGGTTTGGCTGGACAGCCATGCTATTCTCTGGCGATTCCATAATTATAAAAAAGAAGGCGTTGATGCAGAACAATTGAGCCATTGGGTTGATCAGCTTGGTTGGGAAGCGTTATTGAACAAACGCGGTACAACCTGGCGCAAACTGACGGACGTAGAGAAAGAGGGTCTCAATCGGGAGCGGGCAATCATGTTAATGTGTGAAAATCCGTCGATGATCAAACGCCCTGTACTCATTGTCGATGAGATGATTGAGCTCGGGTTTTCCGAACAGCAATACGCAGGTATTTTTGATTGAGTAATCACCGGCATCAAAACGTCATTATTGCAGGCCCTGTCGGTGCTCTTCAGGCGCTCTATCAGCCCGGTGAATCGGATAAGCCGGCCATTGTGATTTGTCACCCGCACCCACAATACGGAGGCACCATGCGTAACAAGGTGGTGTACTGGATGGGACGCAGTTTTGAAGATGCGGGTTGTTCGGTGCTGCGGTTTAATTTTCGCGGTGTGGAACAGTCGGAAGGTGAATGGGATGAGGGTCAGGGTGAGGCAGATGATGCGGCTGCAGCACTGGACTGGCTGCATGCGCAACATCCGGATTCGGCGCTGTGGCTGGCCGGTTTCTCTTTTGGCTGTTATGCCGGTTTGCAGGCGGCCAGAAAAGATGCGCGGGTATCGCATATGTTTGCCGTGGCACCAGCCGTAAATTTGTGGTCATTTGCTTTCATGCAGGGTGAAACACGACCTGTCACGGTAATTTCAGGCAGTGCTGATGAAATCGTACCGTTTGAGCAAGTGCTTGCCAGTATCAGTGGGAAAATCAATATCAATTTCCATGCTATTGAAGGTGCCGGCCACTTTTTCCCAGCGCACATGGAACAAATGACTGCAGCTCTTTTAGCTGATGTACCGTTTCTTATCGAACAGTTTTAACCAAAGCACCTGTGCGTGGATGTTCGCTCACGTCCATACCATTGAGTGCTGCAAACTTTTCAGGCGTAAACCGGCCAAGGATATATTTGCTCTTTGTTGCGAGCCTTTTCCAACTGTCGTTCATTTTCCAATGATATAAGGTAATGCGAGGGATGTCCCCATCACGCTTGATGTTATATTTGCGGAAACTGTGTGCAATGCTGGAAAAATCGTTGAGATGAAGGGAAAAATCATCACGATTGCTCCACATTGCCATTACAAATGCCTGGCTGTCTTTAAGAAAGACATAGGCATCAATGGTGGCCTGGCTCACATGCGGTGCAGACATTTGCACTTGAGCGTGTGCAAAAGTCATTCCAGCTTGAGTGCCGGCTGCCAATAATTTTAGATGCCGTTTGGGGAAAATACCCTGTAATACCTCTGTCGCAGTCTGACGTTTCACCAGTTCTTTGAGTTGTAATTGAAAGTAGGCATTCTTTTGGCGAAGGCGTGCTTGTAATGTGGATGGCGTATTGGTGATGATCCACTCTTCAGGAAACAAAAGCTGAATGCCGAGGTCAGGGTGCAGAAAGCGTCGTCCAACTACAGCCCCTTGTTTGCCGCTGTCACCATAGGGGTAGCCATCGACAGCAGTCAGGATGGCTTGGTGTCTGATCATACCCCTTTCAGCCTTACTTGCTGAGGCTCTGGAAACTGCTTCCCGAATCCGTTTCTCCGTTTCGGGGTGAGTGGAGAAAGCGCCGTGATATTTATCAACCTTGTCGCCGGCATCTTTTTTCTCACGTGCATCAATATCTTCGAGGCGTTTCAATGTTTTCAAAATACCGATGGTGGCATTCGGATCATAGCCGGCACGGGGTAGGTAACGGATTGATAATTCATCGGCCTGTAACTCGGCATCGCGTCCATAACCTTTGATGACTGCCGTTGCCATCAAATCTGACAGCATTGATGCACCTTGTGGAACAGGAAGAAAGATGGACGTAATCATGGCACCCAATTGGTAAGCCTGTGCCTTGGAATATTGTTTAACGGAGTGTCGGGCTGTGACATGACCGATCTCGTGGCCGAGTACGGCTGCCAGTTCTGCTTCGCTGTTCAGGTGTATGAGCAGGCCTCGGTGAATATAGATGTAGCCGCCAGGTAGGGCAAAAGCATTGATGGTGGAATCATCAACGACATGGAATCGGTAATACAGGTTTGGCCGGTCAGAAATGGCAGCCATTTTTTGTCCGACAGTATTAACGTAGCGAACCAGTGGATCTTTGGAATCCAGCAGGGTCAGCGATTTGTTGGCCTCGGCTGCTGCTTTTTGTCCAAGTACCAGCTCCTGCTCTTCACTCATCATAACAAAGTCGGATGATTTGGTGGCCGGATTGGTAGCGCAGGCGGAGAGCCCGAGTAAAAAGAAGACGGAGAGAAGAACAGTGATCATAGCCCGATGTTGTAACTTCATGTGCAACCTATCGGGTGTATTCAATATCATAAGGCGAGTGTATTGCCAGATAGAGGCGATTGCTGGTCGAGGTGCGAATAACGCCACGAAACAGTACCTTCTGGCCATGATGCGGCAGGTCAGCCGGAGTAAACCACTGGCGGAATTTGCGAGGCACGCTGATAGTCAACTTTCCTGTTTTGAAACGCCATTTTTGCACGTCTTTAACGTAACCCCGAACGAGGCGAAACGTACCTATATGGCTGGATGAGATACCGGAAGCATCCAGAACCCGGAATCTCGAAGATTTCCATAATCCGCGTACATCATGAATTGCCTCCGATTCAGATTGTAACAGCTCGACAGTCCGGCTGAAGTTTGGTGCAAAGGTATAAACCTGAGCCAGACCTTCAGCCACCATGATATTGTTGATCCAGCGGCCATCTCGCAAATAGATATGAGCCAGTGTGCGGCCATATTTGTCCCGCTTCTCCTTGTCCAAACGTAATTGTACGGATTTTCCCATAATCAGTTGTATCAGGCGGAGTTTGGCTTGTTTGGCATAGGGTTGTTCAGGTTGTTTGTCGTGTCCAACTTCCGGCGTGTTGATGCCCAGCAGACGTATTCTTTCACCGCCTCGGGTACGAAATGTGTCGCCATCGAATACATATGCCACATGTACCCAGCGGGATTGCCCGATAACGGAAAAGGTACCCGCCCCGGCGCTCGAGCTGAGAAACAGACATATTATGAAGAAATAGCACAGCTGCTTCAGAGAGAGAAAGCTAGTGCGACGTGGCAAGTGTTCCTACAAGTTCGGCATAGGTGGCCATGTGATGTTTTTCGAGATATTCACTTATACCATCCAGTATTTTTTTGCACAATAGCGGCTCATAGAACAGGCCGGTTCCGAGTCCAATAGCATCGGAGCCGACAATAGCAAATTCAATGGCATCTTTGGCAGACGTAATGCCACCCTGGCCAAGAATTGGTATGCCGTGTTTGGCAGCAATGGCACGGGTTTGATGGATTTTCCACAGTGCCACCGGTTTAATGGCCGGGCCGGACAGGCCGCCGGAGACATTGGCAATGACCGGGGAGCGCCGCTCGATATCGACCGCCATGCCGACCAGTGTATTGATAACGGACAATCCATCAGTTCCCGCTTCAATGACATAACGTGCGGTTTCCGCAATATCAGCACTGTTTGGGGACAGTTTGGTAATTAACGGTTTGCTGGTCATCGGACGCATAGCCTCGACAACGCGCGCCGCCATGGCTGGGTTATTGCCAAAATGCACGCCGCCTTCCTTGACATTGGGGCAGGAGATATTGATTTCGATGGCCGTAACGGGCGAATCATCGAAAATTCGGGCAACTTCGGCATATTCTTCGGGGCTGGTGCCATTGGCGTTGGCCCAAAACTGTGTTTCGGTATGCGGTAATCTGGGCAGGATATGATCCACCACGTAACGCGCGCCCGGATTCTGCAAGCCGATGGCATTGAGCATGCCGGATGGCGTTTCATAGATGCGGTGGGGTGCATTGCCGAGTCGTGGCTCCAGTGTTGTGCCTTTCAGAATTACAGCACCGACATCGTGATTATCCCAACCTTCGATGCGAGTATATTCATCGCCGAAACCGACACAGCCGGAAAGTAAAACGAGTGGCGTTTGCAGCGTGAGTCCGGCAAAGCGGACCGAGAAATCAACTGTAGAATACATGCCCGTAGCATAGCGCTGTATTTCTTTGAGGCCTACCCTGGGTTCATCCGGCGTATTCATGATTAAGCCGGATTATAGTTTTGAATCTGCTATAATAGCGTGAAGAAGGAGCTACTTGCAAAAGTCTGGGTGGATAAGATGCAATTCCACTTTGAGTGGATTTTCAGGTTGGATTGAGGGACATGGTGGTTCCATGCCTCGAAGATTCAGCTTGGAAATACGCCGAAGTGGGGAGGCAGATTGCCGCTCACGACTTTTGCAAATGGCTCGAAGGATTGACCCACCAAGGAGGTTCTCATGTTACGTCTGTTTCCATTCATACCGATGCTGCTGTGTTCGCTATTTATTGTTGCTTTACCGGCCTTGGCTGATGATGCGTCTGATGCTCGGGACAAGGTGGCCGATGCCACTGATGTGATCAACGAGATTATGGCTAGCCCGGACAAGGGTATTCCGCGTGATTTATTGAGGAAATCTGCCGGTGTGGCAATTTTCCCCGGCGTGGTAAAAGCCGGTTTCGTGTTTGGTGGTGAATATGGGCGGGGAGTAATTTTACATCATGATGTCCGTCATAATCGCTGGTCAGCACCGGCATTTTTTTCCATTGCGGCAGGTTCTGTCGGCTGGCAGATCGGTGCCCAGTCTACCGATCTGGTGCTTTTGATTCGCAGTGAACGCGGGTTGAAAGCAATGCTGAGAAATGAATTCAAACTTGGCGCTGATGCCTCGGTTGCAGCCGGGCCGGTTGGCCGCAAGGCGCAGGCAGGCACCGATATCGAGCTGAAGACAGAGGTGTGGTCCTATTCTCGCAGCAGAGGGCTGTTTGTCGGTCTGTCGCTTGAGGGTGCCAAACTCAACTCGCTGAGCGATTACAATCGCGGTTATTTTGGTAAGTCATTGAGCGCCCGGGAAATTCTGCTTGATCACAAAGGCATGGTTAGCGGCCCTGCCCGGAAACTGATAGAGGCTCTTCAGCATTTTTCACGTTAGGGAAGTGCTGATTAAATATGGTTTGATGAGATCGCAATGCGAAATGGAGGAGTTCAAGGCAAAGATTGCAAGGCATAGCACCGCTATGGCTCAAATCTTTAACGAAGAAATTGTTCATTTCACATGCAGGATCTTGAATCATGGCCCGAACTATTCATGAATTGCGACTCAAGTCGCGTTGCAATCCCACTTCGAGTGAATTTTTTGAATGAGGAGCATGGTGGTTCCATTCTCCGAAATTCCAGTTCAACAATGCGCCGGAGTGGGGAAGTAAATCGCCGTTCACGACTTTTGCAAGTGGCTCTAAATACTCAGCATATCAATGTCGGATATTGTTACGATGAGGCTTGTCAGAAGTCCCGATATCTGGAGGCTGCGCATGATTGCAGAATTTGAGGGTGTATCAGGAATATGAACAAGGTTGTGGCAGTGGATGAAAAAGTGATCTATCGGGGTATACGCTGGAAATTGATGGTGGCGATGGTCGGTATGATCGTGACCATCGTGGTGCTGTTAACGCTGTTGCAGGTAAATGCGCAGCGCCACAGCCTGAAAGGCGCGTTGGCGATGCATAGTACGTTTCTTGATGAGCAAGTGAATAAAAAAGCGGTAAAGGCGGCAAATCAGATGTCTGGCCATGTCGAGAACCTTATTTCGACACACAGGCTCGCTCTGGTGAATGAGTTTTTGCAGGATGTCGTGCGCGA
>JAUZQI010000112.1 GCA_030951095.1 Mariprofundus sp.
GATCACATAGATCAAACTCAAATAAATAAACGTTTGCGTTCATTGCTGAACTGTTTACGTATCAGAGTTCGATCCGACCAATGTAGGAAAGACTCGACACGTCCACAGTTCAAATAAAAATCACTAATTGTAAAGAACAAATCTATCTTAAAAACCGCTGCTTTCCGGCTTGCACCGTTTGGCTGCGGGCGGCGAACTATAAGACCGCCGTTTGAGGTGTCAACCCCGAGTTTCAACTAATCCTTCGCAACTCTTTTCAATGCCTTTCAGCGCTGCTCCGGGTTGCGGAGGGCGGCGAACATTATCGCCGGATTCCGGTGCGTCAACACCTTTGTTGAAACTCCCTTTCCAGGCCGGTTGTAATGCCTTTCAGCCTCTCTCCGTCCTGTCGAGGGCGGCGAACATTAGCGGCGGTTTTGCTACCGTCAACTGGTTTATGATGAAGTGTTTTTAATACTCACCAAAAAGGTATCTGCTATGGAAAAAATTATTGAACTGCCACGACTATCGAATTCGAGTGCCCAATGCGCGCAGTTTTTCATGCTATAAAACGCAACCCTGAAGTTCTCCGATTGGCTTTCAGATAAATTATCAGAGCCAACCAACTAACCGGCCAGATACTGCAACAACAGGATGCTACTGCCGCCGCCTGTCATTAGCGTCAACGCACGCAGCCAAGACTGCTCGGTAATGGGCAGGAAAGCCCCTTCCCTGAATTCCCGGACTTTCTTTTCATAAATAACGGAGACACAAGCTCTTCTTTTTATTGCTTCATCGACTCGTGCCCTGCTGAACATTTTTTGCCAAGATGCCATCGTCGGAAAATGAGCCCAAAATCAAAGGGCTTGTCAGGAAATAAGCAATGCCGTGACAACATAGCGAATCAGAGGCTATTGATTAAAAAGGCTGACCGGCAACCATTCTACAGATGCCTCACTGCAGCAGTGCTGGTCGTCTTAAGCCGTCACTGTCAAGTTGGCGAATTTGCGTTTCCCAAGTTTGATCAGGTATGGGCCACCCGGTAGCAGACGATGATCTTTATCTGTGATTTTCTTACCATCAATAGACAACGCATTCTGTTTGACCATACGGATCGCCTCACCGTTGGAGGCTGTTAAACCAGCCAAACTTAGGGCTCGGATAATCCACAGTCCCTCCTCTTCGGAGGGCAGTGATATTTCAGGCACATCATCAGGAACCTCATTCCTGGCAAACTGCGCTTCAAAGCCTTTTCGTGCAGTCTGCCCTGCTCCTTCTCCGTGAAAACGGTCTACAATGGTGGCGGCAAGATTTTTCTTTGCTCCCATTGGATGCATATTCCTGATCTCATCAAGATTCAAGTCTGTCAGCAATTCGTAGTATTTAAACATCAGCTCATCGGAAATACTCATCAGTTTGCCGAACTGCTCTTTCGCAGGCTCAGCCACGCCGACATAGTTATTGAGTGACTTGGACATTTTGTTAACCCCGTCCAGCCCTTCCAGTAACGGCATGGTCAGAATAACCTGCTGCGCTTTTCCGTACGCATCCTGCAACTGGCGCCCCATCAACAGATTGAATTTCTGATCGTTACCGCCCAACTCGATATCCGCATCCAGCGCCACTGAATCATAACCCTGTACCAGCGGGTAGAGGAATTCGTGAATGGAGATCGACTGTCCTCCCTTGTAGCGTTTTTCGAAATCATCGCGTTCCAGCATGCGAGCCACCGTGGCTTTGCCGGCAATGCGGATCAAATCGGCAGCAGTCAGCTGTCCCAGCCACTCGGAATTAAAGCGCACTTCTGTCTGTTGGGGATCCAGAATTTTGAATACCTGCTCTTTATACGTTTCAGCGTTGAGCAATACCTCGTCATGGGTGAGTGGAGGGCGCGTTTCATTCTTGCCGGTCGGATCGCCGATAGTGCCGGTGAAATCACCGATCAGAAATACCACCTGATGGCCGCAATGCTGGAACTGCCTCAGCTTTTCCAGCAACACCGTATGCCCCAGATGCAAATCAGGAGCAGTCGGATCAAAACCCGCTTTCACCCGTAACGGGCGCCCCTCTTTTTTAGCCTCTTTCAGTTTCGCTTCCAGCCCGCCAGCCGGTAATATCTCCAGCGTACCACGACTGAGCAGTTCCATCTGTTCCTGAATATTCATATTCACCCCGAGATAAATCGACGGACGAATCATGGCACTACATCCCTGACATCGCTACCGCAGCGATCCATATCACAGATTGGCTGGTGCAAATGCATATGTTGCGTGCCATCATTGCTATTATCATGCATGATCACGCCGTAAATAATGAAAATACTGATTCAGGGAGATACCCATGTCTGAAAAAAACAATGAACCCACGATAGAAACCACAAAAGAAAATACAGAGACCGAACCATCCAACGATAAAACATGTTGCAAAAGCGGCAGTTGCTGCAAGCCACACACCTCTCTCACCATCTCGATCATTGCCCTGCTGCTGGCCGCTTATGCTGCATTCACGGCACTCTCCAATGCCGATACCACTGCAGTCGACAACCGGCTAAACGATCTGAATAGTCAGATATCCGGTGTGAATGACCAGCTTTCCAGTCTCAGCCATGAAATGGAAATCAATCGTGAAAACCTTATCCAGACCAAGCTGAAAAAAGCACTGCAAAGTATCCAGGATATCGGCACCCTTGCCGGAGAAGAAACCAGAGCTACCATCACTGAAGTAGAGCAAATGCTGCAAACACTGACTGCGGTTGGCGAACAACTGGATACGCCGGAACAGACAGCTGAACCAGTTGCTGAACCATCCGCCGAACCAGCGACTAAGCAGGAACCCACGCCTGAGGCGACTGCCCCAACCGAAATCACACAACCCACTGAAAGCACAGATCAACCGACAACAAGTGAAACCCCGGCTCAAGCAGCTCCTGTTCAAGCTGATACCACTCAAACAGAGCCCTCTGCGGCTTCTGCTGCCGATACCCCTCCTGTCGAAGTTCCGGCTGAAACTCAGCCAGCCACAAGCACACCGCCAGCCGATACAGTGCCCGCAGGTGAACCATCCACACCGCAGGCATTTTAAAAGGGTTTCTGATAGAACCGCTTGCAAAAGTTTGAGTGGATGAGTTGCAATCCCACGTCGAGTGCATTTTTGGAATGGAGTGAGGAGCATGGTGCTTCCATTCTCCGAAATTCCAGTTCGACAATGCGCCGGAGTGGGGAAGTAAGTCGTCGTTCACAACTTTTGCAAGTGGC
>JAUZQI010000113.1 GCA_030951095.1 Mariprofundus sp.
GTGGCTGAAAAAATGGTGTTCAAAAAAGCCAGTCTGCTGGGTGCATGTTCGGGCGCTGTGGCAGGTCTGGTTGCCATTACCCCTGCGTCGGGTTTTGTCGGTCCGATCGGCGCACTGGCGATTGGTGCTACTGCTGGCGTATTGTGCTTCTGTGCGGTTGCGTTTATGAAGAAAGCACTGGGTTATGATGATTCACTCGATGCCTTCGGCGTACACGGAATCGGCGGTATCATTGGCGCGATTCTGACAGGCGTATTTGTTTCCTCTTCATTCGGCGGTGCCGGTCTGGCCGAGGGTGTGAGTATTGGTGCTCAGGTCATGGTTCAGCTCAAGGCCATTGGCGCGACTATTGCCTACTGTGCTGTTGTGACCTTCATTATTCTGAAGGTAATTGATCTGGTTATCGGGCTGCGCGTGGATGAAGAAGCAGAACGCGAAGGTCTGGATATTACATCGCATGGCGAACAGGTGCTGGGTTAAATGGCAATTGCATCGTTTGAAAATTGTAGGAGATTTTACAAAAACAGTATTCCCACCCGGTATAGGTGGTAATGTCTTCTACAAAGGGCAGGGAGTGGAAAAACCGCTCCCTGCTTTATGTTACGCCGGGCATTTGTATATTGCAGTTGCAATGCTATTCGAGCATGCTGCGCCGAACAGGGTCACTGAATAAACCAAGCTAAATTAGGGGAGAATAACGCATGAAAATGATCGCAGCAGTCATCAAGCCGTTTAAAGTGGATGATGTCAAAGACGCATTGCTGGAAATAGATGTATCCGGCATGACCATCACCGAAGTCAGGGGGCATGGTCGCCAGAAAGGGCATACCGAACTCTATCGTGGGGCCGAATACAATGTGGATTTTGTGCCCAAGACAGAGATAAAAGTCGCTGTCTCCGATGATCGTGTCGATGAGGTGGTTGAGACGATTCGGTCGGCAGCCTGTACGAACAAAATCGGTGATGGCAAGATTTTTGTAACATCGCTGGAGCGCGTGGTACGTATTCGTACCGGCGAAGAGGATCAGGATGCGCTAAGTTAAATCGATTCTGAAT
Organism: Mariprofundus sp.; assembly: GCA_030951095.1. Lineage (GTDB taxonomy): Bacteria > Pseudomonadota > Zetaproteobacteria > Mariprofundales > Mariprofundaceae > Mariprofundus. Next base: position 1,057 of record JAUZQI010000113.1, read on the forward strand.
CTTCTACCACTAAGAAACCAATCAATGTATTTTGGTTTGACGCTGTCCCTCGGGAGACATTCCCTTTCGCAAGAGAAATTTACCTGATGTTCTCAGTGCTGCGGCTTTCGAGTATGATAAGAGATAAAAGGATAAACAATGAGAGGGATTAGTAAATGAACACAGTAGGGTTTGATGTCTTTTTCTTAACCGTGGGGGCGGCTATGGTGCTGGCCATGCATGCCGGCTTCGCCTTTCTGGAAGTGGGAACGGTACGCAAGAAAAACCAGGTGAATGCACTCGTAAGGGTGATTACCGATTTCGGTTTTTCCACTGTAGCCTATTTCTTTGTCGGTTTTGCCGTGGCCTACGGTATTAACTTTTTTACTCCGGTATCCGAGTTGAATGTAATTGGTGGTGCCAGTAATGGTTATGAAATGGTGCATTTCTTCTTTTTACTGACTTTTGCAGCGGCGATTCCGGCTATTATCTCGGGCGGTATTACCGAGCGCGTGAGATTTTGGCCCAATGTACTGGCGACAGTGTTGCTGGTGGCGCTGATCTATCCTTTTTTCGAGGGCCTGATCTGGGCTGGAAACTACGGCTATCAGGCATGGCTGGAAGCCAGCTTCGGCGCACAATTCCATGATTTCGCCGGTTCTGTAGTCGTGCATGCTATGGGTGGTTTTCTGGCTTTGGGTGCTGTGGTGATGCTGGGGGCGCGAAAGGGGCGCTATACCCGGGATGGGCGGGTCAATGCGATTCTGCCGTCAAATATTCCTTTTCTGGCGCTGGGCTCGTGGATTCTGTGCGTCGGCTGGTTCGGGTTTAATGTGATGAGCGCCGGTAATGCAACAGGCGCCTCCGGGCTGGTGGCTATCAATTCATTGTTGGCGATGGTGGGGGGCCTGCTGGCTGCGCTGGTGGCTGGCAAGAATGATCCCGGTTTTGTGCATAACGGTGCGCTGGCTGGTCTGGTAGCGATCTGTGCCGGTTCCGATCTGGTGCACCCTGTCGGTGCACTGGTGATTGGTGCGGTGGCTGGAACAGTTTTTGTGTTCGGATTTGAATTCATACAGAATAAATTGAAAATTGACGATGTATTGGGCGTGATTCCGCTACATGGTATATGTGGCGCATGGGGTGGTATTGCCGCAGGTGTTTTTGGCACGACAGCGATGGGTGGAGCCGGCGGCGTGACATTCCTGGCGCAACTGGTTGGCACACTCACCGGAGTGGTAATTGCCGTTGCAGGCGGGTTTATTGTGTATGGCATTGTCAAATCTACAATGGGGCTTCGTTTGTCCGAGGAAGATGAATTCAGGGGCGCTGACCTGGCAATTCATAATATCAGTGCCAATCCTGAAGATGATATGGCAGCCCATTAGCCTTTATTAGAGATTGGTGAAATCGGCCTCTTAAACGGGGCTGATTTTTTTATGCATTCAAAAAAGATGCTGTCCATTCCAGATGTGTCATTTTGCTACAATATGTGAGTTGTCTCACAGACGCTTGTTATTTTTTCCTGATAATACTTTACATCACCTGTTGTACTGTCAGTGAGTCAAACTGACACTGACCTGTGTGTATTTATTGATGATTAAACATTGCATGCTATGTTATCGACTGCACCGGTTGCATACGCATTGACCCATGGAGGGTATATGACGACTGAAATCTGTAGATATTTACTCAAACGTATGCAAATACTTGTTTTGGCAATGTTGTTCGTTCCGGTGATATCCATGAATGTGAGTGCCGGTGTAGTGGGTGGCAGTTTTGTCTATGTTCAGGAATCCGATGGCGGACTCATTCAATATCACGTTGATGCGGTTGATTATCAGGGCACACCAGCCTGGCGCATTGCATGGGATTGTGAGCAGATCAAAGCCGAACACTTTATTCGCCGTAGTGACGGCTCGCCGTTGTATGTGAAACGCATCAACCATGCCATGAAGCGAACTGTTGAAATCAAATACAGTATGAATGACAAACAACCAAGTATCTATCGCAAGCAAAGCAATGATGAATATCTGGAGCGCAAGATATGGGACAAGGGATTGCGTGACCTTGGTTCAATGCCTCAGCTGCTACAGGGGTTCTTTCCTTCTGATTCAGGGCAGGATATTACTTTCTCGGCGATTAATTATGATGATGGCAAGGTATATAAATTGATTGCCTCGCAGGCAGGTTTTCGAAATGTGAAGGTTGAAGGCGAGCGGGTGCATTGTTCTATCTATGACATCAAGCTGGATTCATGGTTATCAAGCTTTGTGGGCAAGACACGTTTGCTGATTCCGCAAAATACACAGAGTAGCAATTTTGTTGCTTATACCGGCCCGAGTCTGGATGGTGGATCCGGTCAGTGGACGTTACGCCTGATTGGAAGAGACAAGGTTATGGCAATGTTGGAGAAAACGGCGCTAACGCAATAAGTTAAGGGAACGCTGATTTATTTATGTTCTGAAAACTAAGTGTATTCGCGCGACCCATGGTCTGAATCTGAATCAGTGCATCCTGCATTTGCTCAAGGTGTCCTGTAAGTTCTCCGGATGATTCCGGCAACTATCTGAAAGTTTATTCGTGCCCCCGTCAGAAAAACGCGGTAAATTATCGAAATGGGTTTTTCTATCAGAAATTTCTGCTCTTACGCGGCCTATTTGTGGCCACTTCTGTTGGTTTTTCTGCTTGGCCAGATTCTGATGCGGCTAAATGGCAATGCATTTCAATTGGGGATCACAGCATCACTATCCATAGTCGATATGGTTATTTTTTTTCTGTTTTTCGGTTGTGCAGCATGGTGGACATTTGATCCATTAAGGCAATGGCTGGGTAAAGACGCGAACCCTGACCAGCATCATTATAAGATTGAAACACTGATGGCTGATTTTCCATGGCGAGCATTAAAATTTCATTTGATCGCAGGCTGGTCTTTTGCGGCCTATTTGATCATCGTTATTCCATTGGTTGCTGTGACAGGTGACCATCTTTTCACATGGCGCATGTTTGTTGCCCTGATTCTGAATTTTTGTTTTGGTGCCGGTGTGCTCGCTCCGGCACTCGCAGTAGCTGTTTCGATCGTCTATTCCACGCGATTGCGATTGAAGTTGTCCAGGCAGGGACGCTTTGTCAATTTACTGGGCGATAAGCACCCGGGTAAACATATTACCTCATCGGAACATCGGCCATGGCTGGTATTCATGGTCACAGGGTTGTTGCCGATGTTAATTCTATCGCTCTATGTCTGGCTGGCTCTGGCAGGTAATGAGATTGAACAACAGTTCATTTTTTCTCAGGCCTTTGTTCTACTGGTGATGAGCGTGATAGGTAGCATGATTCTGGTATTGAGTATCACCCGAACATTGAAAAAGGTTACCAGGACACTGGAAACAGGGCTGAAATCCCTCGCCGATGGTCACTTCAAGGGATTGGTGCCGGTGCTGATAGATGATGATCTCGGAGAGCTGGCGAGAGGCCTGAATACGGCCATGGGAGGTTTGCAGGAGCGGGAGGATTTGAAAGACTCACTCTCTCTTGCCGCCGAAATTCAGCAGGGGCTATTGCCAACTTATGAGCTGTTGATTCCTTATTATCACCTGAAGGGATTTCAGCAGACATGTTATTCGGTCGGCGGTGATTATTACGATTATATCAGGCAGGAAGACGGTAGGGTCTGGCTGGTGATTGCTGACGTTTCAGGCAAGGGTTATCCGGCAGCGCTGATCATGGCCAATCTGCAGGCTATGCTACGCGGGCTGGCTACGCTGGACTGGCCGATTGAAGCGGCGGCCGGTTATCTTAATGAAGCATTATGTGAAACATTGGCCGCAGGACGTTTTGTAACCCTGTTTATGGCTAAGCTGCAGCCGGAATCTCATTCACTGCTTTGGGTAAATGCCGGCCATGTGCCACCGTTGATGGTTGGTGAGGAGGGAACCGGTCGACTGGAAGCATCCGCACCGCCGTTGGGTTTGGTCAAGGGCATGCAGTATGAGGTGGCTCGAACTGATTTTCATGTTGGCGATATGTTTGTCGGCTATACTGATGGCGTGACCGAAACATCAAGGCTCGATGGCAAAGAGATGTACGGAGAGGTCAGATTCACTCAGTGGTTACGCGAGTATGGCGATAAGCCGGTGGCGTCATTACCCGAGTCACTGCTTGAAGAACTGAACAGGTTTGGTCGTAATGACCGGGATGATGATTTAACACTGTTATGTGTCAGAAGGGAGAAATAATGACTGAACACAGAATTGAAAATGATTCCATGGGGGAGATGCAGGTGTCGGCGGATGCGATGTATGGCGCATCAACCGCCCGTGCTGTGGAGAATTTCCCGGTGTCGGATTTGCGTTTCCCTCGCGAATTTATTCGGGCCTTGGCCCACATCAAGCTTGCAGCTGCTACAGTGAATCAGGATTTGGGCAGGCTGAAAAAAGCCAGGGCTCAACTGATCCGGAAAGCTGCACAGGAAGTTGCCGATGGCGACTGGGATAGCCAGTTTGTGCTTGATATTTTCCAAACCGGTTCCGGGACATCCACCAATATGAATGCCAATGAGATGATCGCTCATCGTTGTGCACAGATAAACGAAACTGAGAAAATACATCCGAATGATGATGTGAATATGGGGCAATCGTCGAACGATGTGATTCCGACTGCGATGCATCTGGCGGCAACGGATTTGCTGATCAACGCCTTGATTCCGGCTGCCAGACATTTGCATGCGGTGCTGCTAACAAAAGCTGAAGAAACCGAAGATGCTGTTAAAATCGGGCGTACGCATTTGATGGATGCAACACCGATAACATTGGGGCAGGAGATTTCAGGCTGGGCGCGTCAGATAGAGCTCGGGATTAAGCGACTGGAATCAGTGCTTCCGCGTATCACTGAGCTGGCACAGGGAGGCACAGCCGTGGGTACCGGGCTCAATACACATCCGGAATTCGGCAGACGCATGGCAACCGAATTATCCAGAGCCTGTGGCACTAAATTTCATGAGGCGAAAAATCATTTTGAGGCACAGGCTGCACAGGATGCAACGGTAGAACTGTCCGGTCAGTTAAAAACGCTGGCTGTATCATTGTTTAAAATTGCCAATGATGTACGTATTCTGAATATGGGGCCGCGTTGCGGGTTGGGAGAGATCAGTGTGCCGGCCGTACAGCCGGGCTCATCCATTATGCCCGGAAAAGTCAATCCTGTGATTGCCGAATCGATGGCGCAGGTGTGTGCTCAGGTGATTGGCAATGATGCCACGATTGCCTTCGGCGGTGCTTCCGGGCTGCTGGATCTGAATGTGATGCTGCCGGTGATGGCGCACAACCTGCTCGAGTCGGAAAGATTGCTTGCTTCTGCCTGCCAAATGTTTGCCGATAAATGCATTGCGGGACTGGAGGCTAACCGCGAACGCTGTGCAGAACAGATTGAGTGGAGCATGAGCATGGTCACGTCGCTGGTGCCTGTGATTGGTTATGACCGCGCCTCACAGATTGCCAAACAGGCTGTCGCCGAGGGCAAAACCGTACGGCAGGTTTGTGAGGAGACGAATGTGCTTCCGGCTGCGAAACTGGAAAAGTTACTTAACTCCAAATCCATGTTAACTCCGCAGCGATAGGGATGAAATGTAGGCATCACCTTCCACAGTGATATATACCCGTGCGAATTTTGAGATACTGTCTGGAAACGGCATGATGCTTCCGGCACACTGCCGCTATGCTTGAAATTCATCATTTATCGCTGTCGGTATCCATCGAAGGACGCCGTGTTGAAGCAGTTTCATCTGTTTCCTTGCAGCTTGAGGCAGGTCGAGTGTTGGGGCTGGTGGGCGAGTCCGGCTGCGGTAAATCACTGACGGCGCAAGCCATTCTTCGGCTTGGTGAGCATCAGGGTGTGGAAAAAAGCGGTGGCGATATTCTGCTCGATGGCAGCAGTCTGTTTGGTGTGGATGATGAATTATTGCGCCGTATTCGCGGCGGTCGTATATCCATGGTGTTTCAGGAGCCAATGACAGCGCTGAATCCGGTGTTTTCTATCGGCAGTCAGATAACGGAAGTGATTCGTCTGCACCTGGATATGGACAAACAGCAGGCCAATGCCAGAGCCATTCAATTGTTACGCGATGTCGGCATGCAGGATGCAGAACAGATTTTAAAGCAGTATCCGGATTCCCTTTCCGGCGGCATGCGCCAGCGGGTGCTGATTGCCATGGCTATGGCTGCTGATCCTGATTATATCATTGCCGATGAGCCGACAACGGCGCTGGATGTGTCGGTGCAGAAACGCATTATAACGCTGTTGTTGAACCTGCAAAAAAAACGCAATCTCGGCCTGCTACTGGTAACACATGATTTCGGGCTGGTGGCTGAAATGTGTGATGATGTAGTGGTGATGTATGCCGGACAAGTTGTCGAGGCAGGAAAGGTTGCAGATATATTCGATTATCCTGCCCACCCCTATACCCGTGCACTGATGGGCTGCAGGCCTGAAATTTCCACAGCAGGAGAATCATTAACTGTGATTTCAGGACAGGTACCTTCCCCCGGGTATTGGCCCCAGGGGTGTCATTTTGCCGAACGGTGCTCGCTGGCCCGGCATGATTGCATGGAAAAGCCGGTGACTGCCGCTTGCTGGCAGCAGGGTGAACACATCGCACGTTGTTTGCATGTAGATGAGCACGTCGATGAGCTTGGCAGGGATAGTCCGGCATGAGCGTTCTGGTAGTCAAAAACGTCAGTAAAACATTTACTGCCGGGGGCATGTTTCGGGCTATCGGCAAAAATAAACGGGCCGTGGATCATGTGTCATTCTGTCTGGATGCGGGGGAAACGCTGGCGATTGTCGGGGAATCAGGTAGTGGAAAATCAACCACAGCGCGACTGGCCATGCGTTTATTGCAGGCTGATAGCGGTTGCATTGAATGGAACGGAATAGATATTACTGCACTCGGTGGCAAGACTTTGCGTCAACGCAGGAATCATATCCAGATGGTGTTTCAGGATCCGTTTGCCAGTCTGAATCCGCGTATGAAAATCTGGGAAACCGTGGCTGAAGGATTGCGTGTTCACCGATCGGATATGTCGAAAAAACAGCGACGGAATCTGGTAGCTGAAACATTGCATCTGTGCGGTCTGGATGCGGCGGGTATGGATCGTTATCCGCACCAGTTTTCCGGTGGTCAGAGACAGAGAATCGGTATTGCCCGCGCCCTGATTGTAGAACCTGCCGTGCTGGTACTGGACGAACCGGTATCTGCCCTGGATGTGTCGGTACAAGCCCAGATTCTCAACCTTCTGAAAGAATTACAGGAAGCCAAGGGACTGGCTTATTTGTTTATTTCGCATGATTTGTCGGTGGTGTCCCACATCGCCAACCGCATTGCTGTCATGTTTGACGGAAGAATTGTCGAACAGGGTAGTGCAGCGGAGGTATTTGAACATCCGCATCATCCCTATACCCGTGCATTACTCGATGCCCGGCCTATTTTGCATCCATCGCAAAGACAGATCAGGAAATCCGGTGATAACCATGGTGATAAAACCGGTGAAGGTATAGCTGCAACTGGTTGTGCCTATCAGTTGAGATGCCCGTATGCTTCAACCGATTGTGCTACTTTTGATGGTCAATTAAACAGCCTGGGTTTTGCCTGCCTGCATCCGCTGCCAGAAACCAAATGACAGGGTTTGCCGGACTGATCCGGCGCGACTTTGCTGACGATTCCCCACTGGCTGCCAGTTTGCCCGGATATTCGCGTCGGGATGGACAAATCGATCTGGCGGGGGAGGTTGCTACGGCATTTGAGGCCGGCTCCATGTTGCTGGCCGAAGCTGAAACCGGCACGGGTAAAACGCTTGCTTATCTGGTTCCGGCACTGCGTTCTGACACAAAGGTTCTCATTTCCACTCATACCCGGGCATTGCAGGATCAGCTGGTACACCGCGACTTACCTGATGTACAAAAGGCACTTGGTGCCTCCCGACGTGTCGCCCTGCTCAAAGGGCGCTCCAATTATCTCTGTCCGCAACGATTGAAACTCTTTGTTTCCAGTCCGCAGCTGGAAATGTGGGCACAGAAATCGATACTGAAAGTATTGGACTGGTCACACCAGACGAAGGATGGTGACCTGTCAGGTCTGCCATTCGATGTGTTTGCCAAAGGGATAGGCCCTATGGTGACAGCAACAGCAGATCAGTGTCTGGGATCAAAATGCGGGGATTTTGACCGTTGCCCATTGATGAAAGCTCGTCAGAAAGCACAGGCAGCAGATATTGTCGTGACCAATCATAGCCTGCTGTTGTCCGATGCGGTATTGAAGGCGGGTGAATTCGGTGAACTGTTACCGGATTTCGATACTTATGTACTGGATGAAGCACATTCATTGGCGGATCTGGCATGCCAGCATTTCGGAGTGCAACTAACGCGTCTGAAACTGATTCAGTGGCTCAATGACATGCAGGCGCAACTTGATGCCATGGGAGATGAGCCGGCTCTGAAAAAGGATGTGACAACACTCGGAAAAACAGTGCTTGATTGCTGGTTGAAAACAGGCCTGGAGGATTTACAGCAGGCATGGGTAGCGATATGCAAAGTGGCCGAATCCAGACGCGAACGCAGCGAGGATATGGCCAGATTGGCTGATCGCGCTGAGCAGATAGCATCTGATATCGAAATGGTGCGGGAACCTTTGCAGGGATTCGTTGGATGGAGTGAGGGTGAAGGCGAATATCTGAAATATATGGTTGCTCCGGTAGAAACCGGGCCTGTATTGCACAGCCATTTATGGGAGCGCCCGGCCTCATTCGTACTGATGTCGGCCACACTGCGGTTATCCGGTAGCTTTGACCATGCCAAAACACGGCTGGGGCTGGATAAAGCGGACGAGGTATTTCATGCTTCCCCATTCGATTATAGCAAACAGGCAATGATTTATTTGCCGCGTCATATGCCAAACCCGTTTTCCGAGCAGGGTATTGAAGCCATTACTGATGAGATGGAAACGTTGATCCGGGCCTCGCACGGGCGTGCTTTTGTATTGTTTACGTCGTGGAATATGCTCAGGCAGGTCGGGCCGGAACTGGCGCAGCGCTTGCCCTGGAATGTATTGATTCAGGGCGAGAGTGGCAGTCGTGATGCTATCCTTGATGCTTTTCGAACCGATACTCATTCCGTGCTCTGTGGCACGCGCAGTTTCTGGGAAGGCGTCGATGTGCCGGGTGAGGCATTGAGTCTGGTGATTATCGATAAAATGCCTTTTATGCCGCCTAATGATCCGTTATTGAAAGCACGTATACAAAAATGCGAAGAGCGTGGCGGCAGCGGTTTTCAGGATATCCAGCTGCCGGAGGCTATTGCGGTACTTCGACAGGGTACGGGCCGTTTGATTCGCTCGGTGCATGACCGGGGCGTTATGGCTTTGCTGGATTCCCGATTATATCATAAGTCCTATGGCCGGGAAGTGGTTCGCAACCTGCCACCTGCTCCGATCAGGGACGACCTGTCAGAAGTCCGCTGGTTCTTTGAGGAGCAAGACCCATAAAGCCATGGGTGTGGCTTTATGGGTCGCGATAGTTCAAAATAACCAAAGCCATGGGTGTGGCTTGCATATCGTTCATTATTTTTCCCCATTATTCCGTTGCTGTTTTCTTTCCAACTCCAGTTCCAGACGTTCCTTGAAACTCATTCTTTTTTCTTTCTGCCTGGCGGTCATTGGTCCTTCGGTCTTGGATAGATTACGACTCAAGCCATTAAGTCCATCTAAAAAACCGTTGAGATACCCATTTAACTTTGCATTCCCTCTTTTTCCACTTTCTTTTGAAGCCTCAGCTTTCTTTTTGATCTGTTCCGCACCATATACCGTGCGACGTTCAATTGGCACAGCGGCCTTTTGCACAGCAGGATGATGTTGCTTTTTTTCAGCATTATTCGAAGCCGAGTCAACCTTTTGATCTCTGGCATCAATACTATTAGCTGCATATGATCCCCCGGGTAATATAACGAGAGACATCAATATTATCGTAAAAAGTGTTCTCATATCACTCTCCTTTGACTATGGTAGTCTTCCGCTTGCCATAGAAATTACCGCTATATTTTGTGAGGGGATGCAAAGGGGTTGATGGTCTGAAAATTTCTTGATTTGGAGCAGCCATTTCGCTGTGTCAAAATATTGATTTCAAAACCAGATAACCTTTTTGACTATCAGCCAAGCCCCCTTTGGCAAGATATGAGTTGTCTGAATTGGTTGTGTTTGGGAGCTTTCGATGACGGAAATGTTGCAGAAAACAGAAGGATGGCCGTTTTGTGCGTACATTGATTTAGTTGTGTTTTACCCCATATTGGAGAGTCACTTTCTTTCAGGTTTCGGGGCTTACGGCAAGCGTTCCTATGCTGAAAGAAACTGGCTGGAGAGTACATGAAATCCATTTTTAATATCATTGCACTAGTGTCGTTCTTATTGCCAGCACAGCTGGCTCATGCCCAGCCCGAAGGTGCTCCCGGCATTGATGCTTTTTTTGGAACGGTGAATGGCTATATGGCATCTGTATTGTTCTTCGATGTTATGCCCGGCGATGCCAGCATGCCTTTTATTGTGGCATGGTTGGTGGTTGGTGCGGTGTATCTGACCTGCCGGTTTGGCTTCATCAATGTACGCATGATGGGGCATGCATTGCAGGTGATTCGGGGTAAATATCAGTCACCGGAAGATAAAGGCGAGGTGTCACCATTCCAGGCATTGACCACTGCTTTATCGGCCACGGTCGGGCTCGGTAATATTGCCGGCGTAGCTATTGCAGTCAGTATTGGCGGCCCTGGCGCAACATTCTGGATGATCATCGCAGGGTTTTTCGGTATGACTGCCAAATTCACCGAAGTGACACTGGCCCAGACCTATCGTGAAATTCGGCCGGATGGACGCATTATGGGTGGGGCCATGGAATATTTATCACGTGGTTTTGCTGAAAAAGGCATGGCAGGAACCGGCAAGGCGCTGGCTGTGTTATTCGCGGTACTTTGCATTGGCGCTTCTCTGGGCGGTGGGAATGCGTTCCAGGTATCGCAGGCGCTTGGTGCGGTGCAGGGCGAGCTGCCCTTTTTCCAGCAATACCCATGGGTGTTTGGTGTATTTATGGCCGGTGCGGTAGGGCTGGTAATTATCGGCGGCATTCGTCGTATTGCGCATGCAGCAGAAACCATTGTTCCGGCTATGGTATTCATTTATTTGTCTGCCTGCCTGTGGATTATTCTCTCCCATGCCAGCGCAATTCCCGCAGCTCTTTCGTTGATTGTCAGCGAGGCATTCGCGCCGACGGCAGTGGCTGGTGGTATGATCGGTGTGCTGGTTCAGGGATTTAAGCGTGCGGCCTTTTCCAGCGAGGCTGGTATCGGTTCGGCTGCCATCGCCCACTCGGCTGCATCAGTAAAATATCCCATCCGCCAGGGCTTTGTTGCCTTGTATGAGCCGTTTATTGATACCATTATCATTTGCACTATGACTGCGCTGGTCATTATTCTGACCGGGGTATACAACGCACCGGAGCATCATGCGCTGGTGGAGGCAAGCAAAGGTGCTGCTCTGACAGCGGTGGCTTTTGGCTCGGTGATATCGTGGTTTCCGATTATTCTGGCAATTTCGGTGGTATTGTTTGCTTATTCCACCATGATTTCATGGTCTTATTATGGCGAACGCTGTTGGACTTATGTGTTCGGTGAACGGTATTCGATGGTCTACCGCATTATTTTTCTGATGTTTGTAGTGCTGGCCTCACTGGTCAGTGCGGGCAATATCCTTGATTTCTCCGACTTGCTGTTATTATCCATGGCCTTTCCTAACTTTTTAGCCTTGTATTTATTGCAAGGTAAAGTGTCTGTCGCCCTCAAGGACTACCTTGGTATGTTGCGTAGCGGAGAAATGGATCGGGATGTTCACATCAGGGTTTCTGAATAAGCTGCCAGTTTATTTCAGGCAGGACACTATCGATTAAATAGCCCGTTGCATCGGCACTGTTAAAAACTCGACCCTGTAGATGGAGTGCTGGAGTTATGCCGGCTTTTCCACGGTACTGTTGGTGCTGACGGAGCAGTTTGATGTTGGAAAGATTTACCCTGTCCTGATCAATATGGAATCTGAATCCGAGTTTACTGAAGGCGTAGGATTTAAATAATGGTGTTTTAATGCCAAGATGTTCAGTAAGTGATTCGGCTTGCATCTGTTTTTTCCAGCCGCCATTATAAATGAGGATATCGCCATTACTATGTTGCCAGGCAGCCCAGTTGGGCTGTGCAATGTCGCCGGCCAGTTTGATGTTGGCATGCAATTTGCCGCTCATATCAGCCTGAAACCATGCAGCTAACCTGGGCAGTTTGTGTAACTCGACATTTTCGACACGTATATATCCCTGAATAGCCAATCCATTATCTACATGGGCTGAGTGTCCATCTGCAGAAGATTTATTGGAAGCAGGGAACAATGTCAGTTCTTTACTGGAGAATGAGCCATCAGCCAGTATAGATTGTAGTTCCTTTAGCTTCAGCTTTCCTCCGTCAAGGCTGTAGCTGCTCTGAATTTCATACCAGTGATTGTCCAGCAGTGTTAGCCCGACATGCTGAATTTGGCCGTTCAATGCGATTTTTCGCCAGAATCTCCCTGGGGCAGGCATTGTATTCCAGTCCAGATTCCCGGCAGTGATATCCACATTACCACGCTGTTTTGCTACCTCATACGAGCCTTTCAGTTCAGCCTTTCCAAGTGGGCCATGAACCAGCAAATGGCTGCTGCTGACGATGCCGTGTTTCACATCAATAATTCCGTTAGCAAGCCATGGTTCCGTTCCCAGATTCTGCAATTGCCAGTGGCCTGTCATATGACCGAACCAGTCAGCATCATGATTCGACCATGAAGTCTGGCCACTTCCTTGCAGTGAACCCTTCAATGGTGGAATATCTACTGGCAATTGAATGGAGAAATTCTGGAGCTGATCAAGATTCAGATTCAATCGATCGATTGCCAGTTTATACCTGCCTTTTTTTATCGACCAATTGAGTTGATTCAGGATGGACTTATCCAGTTGGCAATGTTGCATGCTGACTGTAGTAGGCAAGATTCCGGAAAAGCCGATTTTGAACTGACATAAGGCAGCGACTTGTTGCGGTTTCTTAAACCACGGGGCATAGCTCACCTGAGCCTGTGTAGCATCCATATCAACCTCAAGATGTTTGCCGGATGATTGTTGGTGTAAATGCAGTGTGCCACTAAGCTGGCCAGTTGCCTTTAGAATCGGATCCATTCCCAGTGATACCAGCAATAGGTTGGCTAGTGGTTGCCATAGTTTTGCATCCGCCGCATCCGTATCGATAAACATTTCCTTGTCACCATTGGTTGCCTGAGAGCTGCGGATGTGAATTGCATCCGAATCCGAATCTGATGTTGTACTCATGGTGGCTTTAGCATTCCAGTGATTAGCACTTCCGGCAAATTCACTGGCCAGAATCTGTAAATCAGGCAGGGGTATATTATTCTTACCATCATGAAAGGCTGTTTTATTGACCTGTAGTCTGGCATGCCCCTGCCAAGCCTTTTTATCCCATCCAATATCAGCTTTCAGGTTTGTTATGCCTGAAATATTGCGCTGAAACATCAGGTTCTCGGGCAGGAACGGAAACCAGTCATGTAATGGAACCTGTTTTGCATCAAGAGTTGTGGTGCAATCATTTTCTTTACAGCCACCGTTGATAGCTAGAACAGTGCGTTTGCCAAAATTCATAAAACTGTCATGCCAGAGCAGCTTTCCCTCGCCCGGGTGGGTGAGTTTTCCTCGTAAGTTGAGAGCTGTTTTGCCGCTGTCATTTTTAAGTTCTACGGCCCCGGACACCGACCATACTTGCCGCCTGGGTATGTCCAGAGTCAATGCACCACTGACAAATTTCCCCTTCTCGGCAAACCATGTGATCAATGTTTCAGGAATAAATGGTTTTAATCCGGAAAGCTGGAGCTGGTTCAGCTTTAATTTACCGAATCCGCCTGCAATTTCACCGGCGCGAAACAGCAAGTGGCCATTACCGCTAATTGATTGTTTGCCTTGCCGGGTATTTAATTCCCACAAAGTCTCCCGATTAGAGCCGATATTTCTGAGCTCCATATTCAGATTGTTTAATAGTTCGGAACCATCCGGTGCCAGTATCCGGCTGCGAATCAAATGAAGCCGTTTGATAGGCAGTGATGAAATGGCGGTAGATGTCAGCTGCAGTGATTCAGGGTGAATGGTGACGCTTGCATCATGAATATCGAGAGTGTTCACTTCGATTTTTCCCAACAATAGCGGCAATAGGCTGATACTGATATTCATATGTCGGGCCTGCATTTGATACTGTTTATGGACTAGTGAAATGCCATCCAGCCGGAGCCCGATACCATGTATGAATGCCAGTTCAGAGTGACTTACTGTCAGTGTGGCGTCTGTTGCATCGCTAAATTGCCGATAAAAATGATTACTAAGATCAACTGAGTTAAGGCGTAAAAACAACACCATGCTGATGACCAACAGGCATGCACCGGCTACAAGTATCCTGCGCAGGCCTGTTGTCATGTGAAAGAGCTGATCAGCCTTTGAGTAGTTCTTTCAAACGCTGATTAACCATGCCCGGATTGGCCTTGCCGCGCGATGCTTTCATCACCTGACCGACAAAGAATCCGAGCAGCTTATCCTTGCCAGCGCGATAGCCCGCGACCTGATCGGGGTTGGCATCCATGATTTCGGTAATAATCGCATCAATGGCACCGGTATCCGAGACCTGCTTCAGGCCTTTGGCCTCGATAATGGCATCGGCGTCATCGTCGGATTCCATCATGGCATCAAGCACATCCTTGGCCGCTTTGCCGGAAATGGTGTTGTCGGCGATGCGTTCGAGCAGACCGGCCAGACGCTGTGGTGATACCGGCGATGCGGCAATATCCGTGCCGGTTTCTTTCAAACGACCCAATAATTCATTAGCCATCCAGTTAGCACAGCGTTTCGGATCAGCCGGATGGGCGGCGACCAGCGCTTCATACCATGCCGCCAGATCACGCGTCTGGGTTAGCACATCGGCGTCGTAGGGAGAAAGGCCGTATTCGGTCTCAAAGCGTTTACGTAACTGGCCGGGCAATTCCGGTATGCCGGCGCGAATGGTATCGACTTCTTGCTGCGTAAAGCGCAGCGGCGGTAGATCGGGTTCCGGAAAATAACGGTAATCGTGCGCCTCTTCCTTGCTGCGCATGGAGCGGGATTCGCCTTTGACGGAATCGTAAAGCCGCGTTTCCTGCACCACCTCGCCGCCATCTTCAATTAATTCAATCTGGCGATTCACTTCATACTCGATGGCCTGTTTGATAAAACGGAACGAGTTCAGATTTTTCAGTTCGGCGCGGGTGCCTAAGGGTTCGCCCTTGCGACGTACCGATACATTAGCATCACAGCGGAATTGCCCCTTCTCCATATTGGCACCGGAAACATCGAGGAAACAAACCAGTTGATGCAGCTGTTTCAGATAGGCGATGGCTTCGTCCGAGCAAGACATATCCGGCTCGGAAACGATTTCCATCAACGGTACGCCGGAGCGATTCAGGTCGATATGGGAAACGCCATCGAGCCCTTCATGCATGGATTTTCCGGCATCTTCTTCCATATGGATGCGGGTAATACCGATGCGTTTTTCGCCGTCTTTGACCGGGATATCCAGATAGCCGCGCTCGACAATCGGCAGTGGAAACTGGGTGATCTGATAACCCTTGGGTAGATCGGGATAGAAATAATTTTTGCGGTCGAATTTCGATACCAGATTGATGTCGGCATTGATGGCTAAACCGGTCAACACGGATTTTCTGGCTGCTTCGATATTCAGCACCGGCAACTGGCCGGGCATGCCGAGGCAGACCGGGCAGGTTTGGGTGTTGGGCTCGGCGCCGAACTCGGTAGAGCAGCCGCAAAACTGTTTTGTTTTGGTGTTGACCTGAACATGGACTTCCAGGCCGATCACAGTTTCCCAGCTCATGTTTCACCTCCGAAATTGACTGGTGCTTTTACCCAGTCGGTGGCTGATTCATAGGCCGACGCCGCATTGAGAATCTGGTCTTCGCGCCATGCCGGTGCAATCCATTGCAGCCCGACCGGCAACCCATCAACAAAACCGCAGGGTTGGGATAGACCGGGCAAGCCGGCCAGATTCAGTGCGATGGTAAAAATATCAGATAAATACATAGTCAGCGGATCATCGGTCTTTTCACCCAGTTTAAAAGCAGTGACCGGACTGGTCGGCGTGGCAATCACATCAATGGTCTTAAATGCATCAATGAAATCCTGCCGAATCAGCGTACGCACCTGTTGCGCCTTGATATAATAAGCATCGTAATAACCGGACGAGAGCGCAAAGGTGCCGGTGAGAATACGGCGTTTGACTTCAGTGCCGAATCCTTCATCACGACTGCGCGTGTACATATCGGTCAGATCATCCGGGTTATCGCAGCGATGTCCGAAACGCACGGCATCATAACGCGATAAATTGGCTGATGCCTCGGACGGGGCAATCACATAATAAGCTGCCACGGCCGCATCGGTGTGCGGCAGACTGATATCGACGATTTCCGCGCCCAGCGCCTCGCACTCGGCCAGCGCCGTATCCATAGCAGCGCGCACGCCAGTATCCATGCCATCGACAAAATACTCTTTCGGCTTGCCGATGCGCAAACCTTTCATGTCGGTTTTATCGCATGCGCCCAGCCAGTCGATAGCAGGGGCATCGGGCACGGATGTGGAATCCATCGAGTCATGTCCGGAAATCGCAGCAGCAATCATGGCGGCATCCTTGACGCTGCGCGTCATTGGCCCGGCCTGATCCAGTGATGATGCAAAGGCGATAATACCGCGCCGCGATACGCGACCATATGTGGGTTTCAAACCGGTAATACCGCAGACGGAAGCCGGCTGACGAATCGAACCGCCGGTATCGGTGCCGAGCGCTGCAGGGGTGAGTGCTGCGGCCACAGCAGAGGCCGAACCGCCGGAAGAACCGCCCGGAATGCGTTCGATATCCCACGGATTACGACACGGGCCGAAGGCCGAGGTTTCCGTTGAAGAGCCCATAGCGAACTCATCCATATTGGTTTTTCCAACCAGTACGGCACCGGCTTCTTTCAGCCTGGTAATCACATGCGCGTCATACGGGGCGTGAAAATCTTTCAGGATATTCGAGCAACACTGGGTCGGCCCGTCCTGCGTGCAAAAAATATCTTTAACCGCAATCGGCAATCCTTCCAGCGCGCGCGCGCCGTGTTTGGCGCGGTAGGCGTCGCTTGCTTCGGCCTGTTCGAGTACATGCGCTGGATTGATATCGACAAAGGCATTCAAATCGCCATTAAATGCGGCGATGCGGTCGAGATAGATTTTGGCGACGGCAACAGCCGTAGCTTCGCCGGCATCAAGCCGGTCTTTAATTTCGGATAGGGTACTAAACGGCATGATGGTCTCCAGAAAAACGAAAGCTTTCGTTCAAGGCAAGGCGCTGTGCTGAGGAGAAGCGCAGCATCAGGCGAAAAGATGATTTTTTTGACATTATTCAATCACCTTGGGGACAACATACAGTCCGGATTCTGTTTTGGGCGCTGGCGCTTGCAGTGCATCGCGGCGGTTTCCATTGGTGACCGCATCCACGCGTTGCGGCATGGCAATATCGTGCGGGTGGGCAATGGGCTCAACGCCTTCAGTATCTACAGCGCTGAGCTGTTCGACATAGCCGATAATATTTGCAAGTTGTGGGCCGAGTTCTGCAGCTTCTTCGTCAGTCAGGCGAATGCGGGACAGCATTGCCACTTTCTTTACATCAATGTCCATAGTTTGCCTCATTATAAAATCGGCCCGAAGCATAGCCAGAATGCGCTTGCGACTCCACAGCAAACTATCAGGACAACGGCTCACGTTAGAATGCTATATCATGGCGCGCAGTTTATTTTTCCACTCAGACCATGGCGTTGATTGACAGTCCTTCACATGCCAGAAAACCGTTTATTTCAAAGCCCATATGACTTGTAAGCTTTTACCTGGCCACCTTGACTCATGGAAGAGTATCAATGCTGTGGAGAAATCATGTCCAACAATCACCATTTAAGCCGTGAACAATTGCAGGCAAGTAATGTGTTGGTTCACGCTATCGTTAATCATGCGCCCAACGGGATTATTACTTTTGATGCCCGGGGTGTGATCCATTCCTTTAACCCCAAAGCAGAGCAGATATTTGATTATACTGCAGCCGAGATGATCGGGGAAAACGTCAGTATGTTGCTCTCTGAAACGGTTGAGCATATGGAATCGAATAGCAGCAATAAATTTGTGACTCATGCCCGGTTTCATTATCAGATTCCTGCTCCACGATGGATATTTCACCCATCGGTACGGGAATGCGGCGGCCTGAGAAAGGGCAACAAGCGGATTCCCATCGAACTTACCGTAACAGACATGTGTATTGGCGATGAACCACATTTTCTCGGGATCGTTCACGATCTGTCAGGGCGAAAGCAACAGGATGCCCAACTGGCATATATATCCAGCCATGATCAGGTTACCGGTCTGATCAATTATAATGAGTTCATGTCCAGGGTGAATAAATCTATTAGCGGAAACTTCCCCTTTACCCTGTTTTATCTGGAACTGAATCGTTTCCAGCCGATCAATGAAGTCCTTGGGCATGGAACCGGTGATCAGGTGTTGCTGGAGGTCGGCAGACGTTTGGTATCCGGATGCGATGCAACTGTTCAAATTGCTCATATCAGTGGCAGCGCATTTTCCCTGTTATGGCCAAATCTGACGGGTGTATCTCAACCGATGGATATAGCCAGGTCGCTGCATGCCTGTCTGGCCAGTCCGCTGAAATTGAAACAATTCAGTCTGGATGCCGAGGCATCTATTGGCATCACCTGCTATCCTGGTCATGGGCAAAATGCAGAAAATTTGCTTCGATTCGCCCAGATCGCCATGCAGGCTGCCAGACAACGGCAAATGATGGTTGCAGTTTATGATCATGATATGGAGCAATACCAACTTCAACACCTGACACTGGCCAGTGAGCTCCGGCATGCTATTGAAGCAAATGATCTGATTATTCACTACCAGCCCAAAGTTGATATTTCGAGCAGAAAAACCGTCGCAGCAGAAGCTCTGGTTCGATGGCAACACCCTGAAAAAGGTTTAATACAACCGGATTTATTTATTCCGATGGCAGAACAAACCGGTATTATTCATCCTTTCACCGCATGGTTGATCGATGAAGTTTCGAGTCAAATCAGGCAATGGCAGGATCAAGGCATCGATCTAGTCGTCGCTATTAACCTTGCGCCGAGAAATCTGCTCGAAGCTGATTTGCCTGAGCGACTCAACCATGCCTTGAATCACTGGCATATTCACCCCTCAAGCCTTATGCTGGAAATCACCGAACGCGGGCTTATTGCTGAACCACAACGGGCACTTGCGATA
This sequence comes from Mariprofundus sp., assembly GCA_030951095.1. Taxonomy (GTDB): domain Bacteria; phylum Pseudomonadota; class Zetaproteobacteria; order Mariprofundales; family Mariprofundaceae; genus Mariprofundus. The sequence continues at coordinate 20,529 of JAUZQI010000113.1, forward strand.
CTGGATCGCATTCATGATCTGGGCATGTCGATCTCTATTGATGATTTTGGGACAGGTTATTCATCGCTGGAATATCTGAAGGATTTACCGATTGATGAGCTCAAGATCGATCAAAGCTTTATCAGTGCCATGCACAGGGATGAAACCAGTCTGACCATTGTGAAAATGGTGATCCAGATGGCCCATTCGCTTGGTCTGGAAGTGACTGCGGAGGGGGTGGAGTCTGAAAAGGATTGGCAAGAGCTGGAATTAACAGGTTGTGACCGCATTCAGGGATATTATACGGGCAAGCCGATGCCCCCTGAAGTATTTGAGCAGTGGCTGATGGAATCTCCATGGGGTAGAAGTTGACATGAAGCGCAACAACTCGCCTGCATGATTTTTCCGTAAAATTTACCGATATTCATAAAAGCGACAATTAAAAAATCGAACGCATCAAGGGATTTTTCTTGTTAGGGAATCGCGAATCATGGTTTGATCAGCGCTTCCCTAAACGTCCGCATGACTATTTCTACCCCATGATATCTTTCTTACTACGGGGTGGAAAAAACCCATGCGCGTTAGTGACAGTTGTGTGACACTGTTGGAGAGGTGTTTGTTTTAGGTTCAGGAGGGTTATAATCTGGCCACTATATACAATCCGTTGTCTTCTTCGCTTGATGATCAAGGAGTTTATACATGAAAATCGCTATCGCAGGAACCGGTTATGTCGGGCTCTCCAATGCTGTTTTACTTGCTCAGAACCATGAGGTCGTGGCGCTGGATATTGTGCCGGAGAAGGTTGATCTGCTGAACAGGAAGCAGTCACCGATTCAAGATGCCGAGATCGAGGACTTTCTGACCAACAAACAGCTCAAGTTCCATGCGACACTGGATAAGCATGAAGCATATGCAGACGCTGATTTCATCATCATTGCAACCCCCACAGATTACGATTCTGAAAACAATTATTTTAACACCGGCTCGGTGGAGGCTGTTATTCAGGATGTTATGGTGATCAATCCGGATGCGGTGATGGTGGTTAAATCAACAGTGCCGGTTGGGTTTACCGCCGCAATGCGAAAAAAATATGGTTGTGATAAGCTGATCTTTTCGCCCGAGTTCCTGCGTGAGGGCAGGGCGTTGTATGACAATCTGTACCCATCCCGTATCATTGTCGGAGAAAAGTCTGAACGCGCAGAAACCTTTGCCGGTCTGTTGCAGGAAGGTGCGGTCAAGACTGATATCGAAGTACTGTTTACCGGCTCCACTGAAGCTGAAGCGATCAAACTCTTTGCCAATACTTATCTGGCCATGCGCGTATCCTATTTTAATGAATTGGATACCTATGCGGCCATACACGGGCTGGATAGCCGGCAGGTGATTGATGGCGTGTGTCTGGATCCACGTATTGGAGATCACTACAATAATCCTTCATTTGGTTACGGGGGTTATTGCCTGCCGAAAGATACCAAACAATTGCTATCCAATTATCGGGATGTGCCGCAAAATTTAATTTATGCCATTGTCGAGGCCAACACCACCCGTAAGGATTTTATTGCTCAGGAAATTATCGATCAGAATCCGAAAGTGGTCGGGGTTCATCGTTTAATTATGAAAGCGGGTTCGGATAATTTTCGCGCATCCAGCATCCAGGGCATTATGAAGCGCATTAAGGCCAAGGGTATCGAAGTGATCGTCTACGAGCCGGTTCTTGATACGGCTGAGTTTTTTCATTCGCGGGTGATCAATGATTTGCAGGCTTTCAAACAGGAAGCTAATGTGATTATTGCCAACCGGATGGTTGATGAACTGCGTGATGTTGAGAGCAAAGTGTATACCCGCGATCTGTTTGGTAATGATTAACGTAGCTATTCAGCTCACCACTGATTTACCCGATACCTGCGTTGAAGCATGCTCACGTACACGAGTACGTTCCGCTTTTCGCCTTGGTCGCAGGCACATCAGCGGCAATCTGAACAGCTACTGCGTGTTTTTAAGGTGTACCATAAAAAACAGATTCTACCGGGGTTTGCCTAAGGAAGCGCTGATCAAAAGCATTTTTTGATTTAGCTCTATTCATCATGCCGTTTTTTTTTATAATGCATCCATATCTCAATGTCTTGGCTAGTCATTTCGTGTAAATTTTCACTTTAAGTGGCTTGATGACGTTTTTCAGACGCACCAGGCCCTCAAACCTCTACCAATTGTCGTCTAAGCATATAAAGGTTGGCCAAACCAACCAATAAATTCACTTGCGATGCATTCTTCTCAAGCCCCCTGTATCGGGTTTTCTGGAAACCAAATTGCCTTTTGATAACTCGAAACACATGTTCAACAC
>JAUZQI010000114.1 GCA_030951095.1 Mariprofundus sp.
TGGTTTTACCGATGTATTATTACAAAACGGCGCCATGAAAGTCTATGCCGTTGATGTGGGTCACGGGCAACTCCATTATCGGTTGCAACACGATGAGCGTGTCATCAATCTGGAAAAAACGCATGTGCGCAAACTTACCTCTGCCTTGATCCCTGAATTAGTCGATGCGCTGGTCATCGACACCTCGTTTATTTCACTGACCCGTGTGCTGCCCTGTGCCTGGCCCTTTGTGAAAAGCGGCTGCTGGTGTGTGGCGTTGATTAAACCGCAGTTTGAAGTGGAAGCCAAACATCTGGATCGTGGTGTTGTGCGCGAAGATGCACATCGACAGTCGGCAATTGATAAGGTGATGGCGATGACCGGAGAGCTCGAAGGTGCCGAGATCATTGGTGTCACCGAATCGCCCATTCATGGCCCGAAAGGCAATGTCGAATACCTGTTGGGTATTTTCCGAGCCTAATCCGGACTATTCAAGAGTCCGGGCTATACGGGGAAATTTTGATCAGGATCATTTATTCGAAGCTAAAACCCTTTTTACGGCACACGTTGAGACAGGCATCCACGGCGGCTGGTTCAAACCATTCTCCGCGGTGCTTCTCGATTTCCTGCAGTGCCACATCGATGCCCAGAGCCGGCCGGTAGGGGCGGTGGCTGGATATGGCTTCAACCACATCGGCTACAGCCACGATCCTTGCCTCCAGACATATTTCATCGCCCTTGAGCCCCTGTGGGTAGCCGCTTCCGTTTAGGCGCTCATGATGCTGCCAGGCGATCTCCGCCACTGGCCAGGGGAACTTGATGTCTTTCAGGATATCGTAACCGACTTGGCAATGGGTTTTGATCAGTTCAAACTCTATCTCGGTCAATTTCGTTGGCTTGCTCAATATTTCGGCAGGCAGGTGAATCTTGCCGATATCGTGGATGGTCGCACCCATTCTCAATCCGTCAATTTGCTCGCTGTCCAGACCTATCTCCTGCGCGATGCTGCGGGCAAGTCGTGCAACGCGCTGCTGATGGCCGGCTGTGTACTGGTCTCTGGCTTCGACTGCTTTAGATACAGCGACAATAGTCCCGACCAGACTGTTTTTAAGCGTTTTTCGCGTTTCAGCCTGAGCACTGAGGTTGCGGATAATAGCATTAAATATCACATCATCATCGCTGTGTGCCGGAACAATGGATAGTTCCACCGGGAAGGTATGTCCGTCGCGGTGGAGGGCATTGATCTCTATGTGTTGGTTAAGCACTGGTCCTTCGCCGGACGTCAGGAAATGATTCAGCCCCTTTTCATGCGCTTCTCGTAACTCGGGAGGAATGATGATTTTAGATACAGGCTGGCCGAGCACTTCTTTCCGCTGCCAGCCGAAGGTCTCTTCCGCCTGTGGATTCCAGTCGGTAATGTTTCCATCCGAATCCATACTGACAAAGGCATCACGGGCTGAATCAATAATCTGCCTGGTTTGCTTCTGCAAATGAATGAGTGAGTACTCACTCTTTTTGCGCTCGGTTATATCAAGAATAATGGCTACAAATACCTTCTGAGACTCGAGTGTTGATAACTGAAGGTGAACCTCAACGGGATATAATGATCCATCTTTTCGCCGATGGACTGTTGTAAATTGGATCTGTTCTTTTTTGCCTGCCCTAAGGGGTTTAATTAGTTTTTCAAATGATGGCTTGGTGAATTCCGGTTTCAGATCTAGTGGCGTAAGGTTGCGTAACTCATCCAACTCATATCCCAGATTCGCTCTGGCACCATAGTTCACCTGAATGAATTTCAGGGTCTTGGCATCAAAGATGTAAATTTCATTCAGGGATTTTTCAAGAATACTGCTAAGGGCTAATCCTCTCTCCTCGGCCTGCTTGTGTTTGGTGATATCCCGCCCATTCACAACGAGGCCGGAAATCTCGTTGCCAGATCCGGAATACGGGTAATAGTTAATGTCCATATACCTTGACTCATAAGCCGGAAAGTCAAACCAGTGTTGATAACTGATTTTTTCTCCAGCCAGGCAGCGTTCAGCGGGGGGCCTTATCGTTTCATTAAAGAACTCTTTACCAAACAATTCGGACGCTGAATGCCCGATCAACTCATCAGGAGCTTTATTAAATGCATCCAGATATGCCTGGTTGGCAGAACGGTAGATAAAATCCTTATCCAGCAGCGCCATCATATCACTTGAAGTCGAAACAATACGCTCGAATTGAAGCAGTTCTTCCTCGGCTTGCAATTGTTCGGCCCTTGTGCGCAGTACCGAAATACCATAGGCCACATCATCAGCCAGCTCCTGTAATAAGCACATTTCATTGTCATTGAATACATCAGGCTCTGCGGCATAAATATTTAAAGCCCCGTAAACGTCCTGAGCGATGATCAGGGGCAGTGCGATGGAAGATTGGTAGCCATGCCGGAGTGCGGCCTCATGCCAGGGTGCAAATCGGGGATCGTGCCGTATATCCTGGGCAATACTTGGATTTTTAGTGCGAATCGCTGTTCCCGTAGGGCCGCGGCCCCGTTTCTTGTCAGCCCATGTGAGGTTCAATACATCCAGATAACCTTCATCAAAGCCCGCTTCGGCAACAGGTGTGATAGCTTTATTTTGATCATGTTCGGCGCGTCCGATCCATGCCAGTCGATAGCCTCCAGCATTCACGATGGTCTGACATATATCCGAAAGGAACTGACTCTCATCCTGTGCGTGAATGAGCACGCTATTACACCGGCTTAATGTTTCCAGTGCACGAGTGACTCCGGCAAGGATATGCGCTGCTTGTTTTCGCTCGGTGATATCCTCAATAGCCAGCAGAATAAACTGCGTCTTTTCATGTTCTTTGTAGATACGACGGGCATTGAGCAGCATGGTTCTCTTTCCAATGTTTGGAAAATCATGCTCCATTTCAAAATCATCAAATTTTGTATTTTGGGGGAGCAGCTCTTCGAGCAGTTTCCGCAGAGCGGGAATATTCCATTGACAATTTCCCAGATCATAAATTCGCTGGCCTTCCGTTTCTTTTTCATCGACATGGAATGAGTTATAAAACGAACGGTTGGCGGATACAACGTGCAGCCCCGCATCAAGCACAAGCATGGGCTCACGAACTGTTGCGATGATGCTCTCGGCATCAATTTGTTGCGATGGTATGCCTCGTTTGCCGATAGTCATCGAATTTTACCTGGATTTGTGGGGGGGGGGTAAATGCATATGAGCTCCCGTAGTTGTCTGTTTCTGTCTTAAGTAAACAACCAGTCAAGTTGTTGGAAAATACAGATATCATCAATCAACCCGTCATATAGTACTCCTATCACATAATGATTGCAGGGGTTTTCTTGGCCGCTGTTTTCTCGGTAACTT
>JAUZQI010000115.1 GCA_030951095.1 Mariprofundus sp.
TGGTAGACACGCTGGATTCAAAATCCAGTGGCTTCACGGCCGTGCCGGTTCGACTCCGGCCTTCGGTACCAACAAGCCCCATTGAATATTAATAATATTCAATGGGGCGCGTTAGGCCTACATGCAAATAATCGTGACTCAATGTCACTCCCTCTTTCGCGTGAGGCCTCTGCCTTTATGAAATCAACCGTGACTCAATGTTCCTTTGCCCTTTCGCGTTAGGCTCTGGCCTTTATGAAAACAACCTCAACAATTAGTATGCGCCGATGAGTACGCCTTCGCGATCAAATGAAGAAACCATCACTGGCCTGTTGCAACGGCTGGCTATGTTGCGTGGCTGGTCACCGAAAACAACGGAGTCATATCGCTCCGACCTGCTGCATGCCGATGTGTTTTTTCGAACTGCGCACTCCAATCTGATGCAGGTGGATCAGGCTGCCATATTGAAATATCTTGCCTCCTTGCACCGAAATGGACTAAAAGAAAGTACCATTCAACGCCGACGTAGTGCGTTATCGACCTGGTTTACCTATTTACAGGATCAGGGCATGCGTACCGATCATCCGGCGCGGCATTTGCCCAAACTGGCCAAAAGCCGTCCCTTGCCAAAGCTGATGAGTGAACATGATGTAGAGGCATTGCTGGCTGCACCGGATACAAATACACCGACAGGTGTGCGTGATCGCTGTATGCTGGAAGTACTCTATGCCACAGGGCTTCGCGTCAGCGAATTGATTGGTTTGCGTCTGGCGCATGTTGATATGGCAACAGGGCTGGTGCGCGTGATAGGCAAGGGCGACAAGGAGCGACTGGTTCCATTTGGCGAAGAGGCGGCTGGCTGGTTGCACGAATGGTTGGCTGTACGTCATACCGAACCTGCCTCGCCATTTCTGTTTGCCGGGCGAGGCGGCAAAGCGATGAGCCGGCAGAACTTCTGGCTCAGGATGAAACAATACGCTGTGCTTGCCGGTATTTCCCCATTGCCGTCACCACATACATTGCGCCATGCCTTTGCAACGCACCTGCTCAATCACGGCGCGGATTTGCGTGCTGTTCAGATGCTGCTCGGCCATGCTCATATCACTACCACCGAAATTTACACGCATGTAACAAGAGCTCGATTGCATGATCTGGTCAACCGTTCGCATCCTCTGGGCACAAAGTTCTAGGGGGTTTGTGCCCAGGTTTGTTAGATTCGCCTTCCGGTTCAGACGAACAGACATTTGTGAACAGTGAGGATTGATAAGCATGGCAGAACAAAAAGCAATAAACGTTGCAAATATTCCCTGTTTTTCACCTGGGCTGGCGGGGATTCCTGTCGCCGAATCGGCAGTGTCGTTTGTCGATGGCAAAAAGGGGCATCTGGAATATCGTGGTATCGATATCGAACAACTGGCCGAGAATTCTTCTTTTGAGGAAACGGCGTGGTTGCTGCTCTATGGCAAGCTACCTTCGGCAGCTGAATTGTCCGGGTTCAAACATGAATTGAATCATCACCGGCGCATCAAATTTCGCATCCGGGATATGATGAAATGCTTTCCTGAATCAACACATCCAATGGATTCATTGCAGGCCAGTATTGCTGCGCTTGGCATGTTTTACCCGTTTCCAAAATCACTGATTGGCAAACTGGATGAGCACACTGTACATCAGGTATGCGTCAACCTGATCTCCAAAATGCCGACGCTGGTTGCGGCGCACGCACGTATGCGTCATGGCGATGATCCCATTGCACCGCGAGATGACCTTTCTCATGCAGCCAATTTTTTCTATATGCTGACTGGCGATGAGCCTGATACACTGACTGAACGTATTATGGATGTAGCACTGGTTGTGCATGCCGAACATACGATGAATGCGAGCACTTTCTCGACGCTGGTGGTGGCATCCAGCCATGCTGATCCCTATACCTCAATCAGTGCTGCTATCGGCTCGCTATCCGGACCGCTGCATGGCGGGGCTAATGAAGATGTGTTGATTATGCTCGATGAAATTGGTTCGGTTGAGGCAGCTGAGCAATATCTGCACGGAAAATTGGATCGCAAAGAGAAAGTTCCCGGACTCGGCCACCGTGTCTATAAAACCAAGGATCCACGGGCGACCCTTCTGCAGAAACTCTATGTGGAATTAACAGAAAAACTGGGTCCCGACCCTACCTATGAAATCGCCAGCCGCATTGAGGAACTGTCCAGGCAGACGCTGGGCAAAAAGGGGATATGCCCGAATGTCGATTTCTATTCCGGTATCGTGTATCGCAAACTGGGTATTCCGACTGATCTGTTTACTCCCATTTTCGCTGTGGCACGCGTGGCCGGTTGGCTCGCACACTGGAAGGAACAACTGGGGCATGGCCGAATCTATCGCCCACAGCAGGTTTACACAGGCCAGCATGGTCAGGCCTATACTCCAATAGACAGCCGCGATTAAGCCAACATTCACGTTATAACAAATGAACGGGAGGGTGCCCAAATAACCTTGAGCAGCCGACTATATTTGTAAATCATCCGGGCTTGGCGCTACTATGCGCGCCAAAACCATTGAGAGGTACAGTATGACTGTAGCAACAGCACGCCATATTCTGGTGGATAGTGAAGAAAAATGTCAGGAACTGAAAAAATCAATTGAAGCTGGTGCAGATTTCGCCGAGATCGCGCGCACTAACTCGAGCTGTCCATCTGGTCGCAGTGGTGGTGGCTTGGGAGAGTTTGGCCCGGGCATGATGGTTCCGGAGTTTGATGCGGTGGTGTTTTCTGCTGAAGTCGGCTCCGTGCAGGGGCCGGTAAAAACTCAATTCGGTTATCACCTGCTGGAAGTAACCAGCCGTAGCTGATTTACGGTAATGTTTAAATTAAACGGGGTGGCTTGCAAAAGGCACCCCGTTTTTTATTTTGCCGGAAAATCAATATACGGCACCTGAATGGTGCCACTCACAGTGATACTTAAGCTGCTTTCGCCAGCAGAGAGGGATGGTGGCGGGGCAGCAGCTGACTTGGCCATCTCAGCCCGGTGTATCACTGGTTGGGGCAAATGACTGCTGGCATTCAGTTGTATGATTCTGAAATGTTCTGCATTCAGCCCTTTGGCAATGACTATGGCTTGCTCACGAAATGAGGCAATTGCTTTAAGCCTGAGTTTATCCCGAGCCTTTTTTGATGTGTTACTGCTGATTCGGAATTGCAGGCTGGAAAGGTGGGCACCCTCCGTCTCGATAGTATCCAGCCATTTCGGCACAGCATCGAGCTTGCTGCTTATCACCTGCCCTGATTGCGTCATACGCCAGCCTGTACGAATGCGCTGGCTGTGTTTTGGATATTTCCATACCGGTTGTATGTTGCGGCTGACTGTCTTTAGTTTTACCGCCGATTCTTTTTTCAACCGCCTCTGAATGGCTTCCGACACGCGATTCACATATCGCCGGATTTTATCGGCATTTGCCCCCTCTTTTTCGATACGGAACGAAATGGCCACTTCATCATTCGGTAGCCGGATTTCTTCTGTAGCACTGAGATTGATAATTGTTCCTGCCGGTTGATTGTTTTCAGCCAAAGCTAATGCCGGCACAAAAAACAGAATGGAGAGAATCAGTAAATTTCGCATGACAAGAGTATGATGTTGTTACAGGTAACCTGCAAGACAGCGGCTTAGCGGTTTTTGCCACCACAAGCAGCAGGCAAATGTCTTTGGCACGAAAACAGACGGTATAAAAAGCATACTGTTCAACCTGGCTACTCCAACGTCTGGAGTGTTGCACGCTGCAATAAATCAGGGCAAGAAGGGAAAGCTGGTTTTTTCTTTCAAATCAAACATTTACCTGCATAGTCTGGCGAGCGGCCCCTCGGCTTAACGGAAGATATGAATTGATCAGCGTTTCATTTGGTGGAAAACTCTTTTACTGTTGTGCTCTGAAGAGGTGTATATACGCACTTGTTCAAAGGGTTCCCTGAAGACTCGAGGTTCACATGAAAACATTATTAGTTGTCTTTGCGGCAGGTTGTTTGGGCGGTCTTGCCAATAGTATTGCCGTTTGGCAATTCGGATACTACGACATTACCGCAATGTTTGGCGTTTCAATTGCGCCATCTTTAACACCGTCATGGCTTTATCCCCGTATTGTGTGGGGTGGCATTTGGGGGCTACTTTTCATTTTGCCCATATTACAATCAAAGCTGTGGTTAAAAGGCAGTGTACTGAGCCTATTTCCCACCACTGTTCAGTTATTCGTGGTGTTTCCTTTGCACAACAAAGGAATGGCGGGGCTGGAGCTGGGCCTGTACACCCCGCTGTTTGTGTTGTTTTTCAACTGGCTATGGGGTGTTGTTACGGTGTTCACGATAAAATTTTCGCGATGAAAACATTGAGGTGAATTTTCTTAATTGAAACATCACAGTGCGTTTCTGTGATAAAGTTTCTACACTTGCGCTCACGGAGTGGCCCGGATGGTCGCGGCAGTGGAGTTAACTTCCTGTCGAGGAAAGTCCGGGCTGCACAGAGCAGAACGCCGGATAACGTCCGGTGGGGGTGACCCCGGGAAAGTGCCACAGAAAACAAACCGCCACAGTTCGCCGAAATATGCGCTGTGGTAAGGGTGAAACGGTGCGGTAAGAGCGCACCGCCACGGTCGGTAACGGACGGGGGCACGGTAAACCCAGTTCGCAGCAAGGCCAAATAGGGAAGCGCCAAGCGTGGCTCGCGTTTGCTTCCGGGTAGGCTGCTCGAGCCTGTCAGTAATGGCAGGCCCAGATGAATGACCATCACCCTGCCTGGCAGGGTACAGAACCCGGCTTACAGGGCCACTCCGTATTTAATACCGGGCAGGATACCGGTAGCCTTGGCAAACCACGGAGGATTGTTCATGAGTCTAAGCTTTTCGGATGCAGCCAAAGCCAAACAATTGCGGGAATATTTCAACCGCCATGGCCGTATCTATATTGTCGTGGATGCAACCAGAGATGACGTGGTTGTGCCGGAAAGTCTGGGTGGTGATCCGGCGCTCAGGCTGGTGCTCAATGTGCGCATGCCACAGCCGATTCAAATTCATGACGATATACTGAATTCCGATTTTTCTTTTTCCGGGCAGATCTTTTCATGCCGTATTCCGATGCACACTATCTGGGCAACCTATCTGCCCGATGGAGATCTCGAACAGGGTATAATCTGGGATGACAGCGTGCCAGAAATGATTAAAGCCATTGTACAAGCCGTACGCAGCAATATGTCCGATGAAGGTTTGCAGGCATTGAAGGATAAGAGAGAAAAAGATGAAACGGGTGACGCAGCCATTGTTAGTTCCACGATTTCCGTTATTGAAGGCGGCAGCAGCGATAGAAAAGAAGAGGACAGGAACGTCCGAAAAACAAAAACCAGTCATTTGCGGGTGGTGAAATAATGTATTGTCGGGCGCGATTGCAAATATGGGTGCTTGCTGCATTCATGCTGCTATGCGCTCAACCATCTGCATTCGCAGAAGAACCGGATACACGCATGCAGATAGCTGTGATAGCGGCAAAGCAGGGTGTTGAGGTGCGCTGGCTGCATGCCAATATCCAGAGGGCAGCAACGATGGCATTGCCGCAGCTGTGGAGCAGGCTTATCCCCCGACATGCTCACGGTCTGGTTCCAAAAAAAGTGAATGCAATCCGTTTTTTGAAGAAGGCAACGCCAACGGAAAGCGGTGTTGATATCACGTTTGATCAGAAACGTGTATTAAGCTATCTGGAAAAAAATCATATTCCTTACTATGTTGAACAAGCGAGCGGGTTTCCGGCAATCACCACAAAAACTTTCCAGCCCGCCGCTGGGCTCCAGCCCGGGCAAGATACTATTGCTCAAGCGCAGGTGAAAAGCGGTTTGTTCACTATACAGCGACAGGCATCCTTGCCGGAGCAGGTGTTGTTTGAAGATGATTTGGGGCACGATCCGCGTGTTGTCAGCCTCTCACTGAGGCAGGTGAACAAACAGAGCCGGCAGTATCAGCTCACATTGAAAGACCCGGACGACCAGTGGCTATTTGAATGGATCAAACTCAGAGGCATGATGCTCACGGAGTCCGCAGAAGGCTGGCTGGTACGTTGATATAACCATGATGCAGGATCGGATTTTAAATATCCCCAATATTCTGACGCTGGCGCGCATCATTATAACGCCGTTCATTGTCTATGCTATTATCGAACATCAGCCGGTGCTTGCGCTGATATTGATGGGCATAGCAGGCATTACAGATATGCTTGATGGTGCCATTGCCCGCTATTTCAATCAGCGTAGTACTGTTGGCGCTTATATGGATCCTCTGGCGGACAAGCTGATGCTGATCAGTACAATCGTATCGCTCTATTTTATTGGGCAGCTGCCATTGTTCCTGTTTCTGGCCGTTGTGTTCCGGGATATGATTATCATGGTAGGTGCACTTGCCTATGAGATGGTGACACACAAGCTGGAAATGCAGCCGAGCATGTCCTCCAAAATTACGACTTTTTTACAGATCATGCTGGTGTTGACTGTGTTGTCTGAGCTGGCCTGGCAATGGCCGGGGGATTTGATTCTTCAGGTCGTGATCTGGCTAACCTTTGCGTTCACCTGTATGTCCGGTATTCAGTACATGATTGTCTGGATGCGCAAAGCTGTCACGGCTGAAGACAACTAACTCGGCCCAATGCGCAAGAAAAATCAATTAAGGCTGCAGATGCAACTGCCCCCTGTGTACGATTATGGCACATGGATCAGGCATGCAGGTGTGGAGAACGCATGCAACCGGCTGGCTCTGTGGAGTGTGCATGGAGGCACAATCTGGCTTGCTTCAGATGCTGTCGCAGGCAAAAGTCACCTGCTACGCACATTTGCTGCTGATTTATCCTCTGTTGGTATGCTGAATGTAATTGGCGATTCAGATGCATACAATTGCAACAGTTGGCAGCTGGCACAGCAATGGATGGAGACACTGGGGAGCAGTAGCAGCTGGCTTATAGATATGCCCGCCGGACATTTACCCCGGTCAGCCGCGCTTGCTCTGTTCCATATACTTGAGCGGGCGCGTGATTTGCAACGTTCTGTTGTGATTGCCTGGCGTGGACAAGCGGATGATTTACCTCCGGAATTATCTTCGCGATTGTTGGCAATGGAAAAAATCGATATGGCTCCGCCGGCCGATGATGAAACCTTGCTTCAGGTATTACGCTCCAGCGCGGGAAACCTGCAGTGGGATATTCGCGAACGGGTGTTGCAGGCCATGTTGATCTATTTGCCGCGTCAACTGGATGTACTGGCTCCCGCATTAAAAGAGTTGGAAGCTCTGTCCTTTGAACAGAAACACAAGCCGGGCCCTGCCTGGGTTAAACAGCAACTTGCGCGCATTGCCGGGCAGCTTCACCCCTCATTGCTTTAGGATACTCAGAGTTTTTCAGCGAAACTTATTCGCTTCTTATTTATTGGATAAGCCAGGCTAGATTTTCTAAATCAGGGACTGTATATTCTTTTTGCTTTGGCTATTGATTAATCAATACACTGTCCCCAATTTCCTAAAAATGCTTTTGATCAGCGCTTCCCTAATGCTTGTAACCATTCATTCAGAGCAGTCAGAGCACGATCCGAGACCGAGCGGCGTCGCTCAGCACGCGAGAAACGGCGTTTGCCTTCACGTTTTTTGCCCGGCGGCAACAACCCAAAATTGATGTTCATGGGCTGAAAATCTTCTGTGCGTGTTTGTGATATATGCCCTAGCAGGGCACCGTGTGCGGTGATTTTCGGTGGTGTATCCGGTTCTTCACCCTTCGCTATAGCAGCCAGAAAACGGCCAGCCATCAGACCCATGGATGCAGATTCCACATAGCCTTCCACACCGGTAATCTGACCGGCAAACAGAATGCGCGGATTGCTTTTCAGCCGCAGTGTGCCATCGAGCAGGGCGGGGGATTTGATAAAGGTATTACGATGCAATGACCCCAGCCGGAAAAACTCGGCATTTTCCAGCCCCGGAATCATGGTGAACACACGCTTTTGTTCGCCATATGTCATTTTGGTCTGGAATCCAACCATGTTCAATAACGAACCCATGCGGTTATCGCGCCTGAGTTGCACTACAGCATAGGCCTTTTCGCCAGTTTTTGGATGATCCAGCCCAACCGGTTTCATCGGCCCGAAGCGAGGTGTGTCTTCCCCGCGTTCAGCCATTTCCTCAATCGGCATGCAGCCTTCAAAAAATGGAATATCCTCGAAACCTTTGAACGCTACCTTGTCCGCATTGATCAGTTCCTTGATAAATGCTTTGTATTGCGCTGCATCCATCGGGCAGTTGAGATAGTCGCCCGCTTCACCTTCAGCTACATTTTTATCATAGCGATTTTTCCAGTAGCAGATGTCCATATTGATGGACTCCGCATCAATCACCGGCGCAATTGCATCGAAGAAGCAGAGACGGTCTTCTCCGGTCAGTTTTTGAATCTGTTCGTACAATGCATCGGAAGTCAGTGGCCCGGAAGCGATCAGTACCAGCCCTTCGGGGGCTATTTCTGTTACTTCGCCTTCGATGAACTCGATCAGCGGTTCGGCTTTGAGTCTTTCAGTCACCAGTTCGGCAAACTGTTCGCGATCTACCGCAAGCGCCGTACCGGCCGGAATACGAGCCGCATCACCACAATCCATGATCAGCGAACCCATGCGCCGCATTTCTTCATGCAACAACCCCACCGCATTTTCCAAATGGTCGGCACGGAAGGTGTTGGAGCAGACCAGTTCAGCACATTTTCCGGTATGGTGCGCCGGGGTCATTTTAGCCGGGCGCATTTCGTGCAGGCGTGCAGGCACACCGCGTTTGGCCAGTTGCCAGGCGGCCTCGGAGCCAGCCAGGCCGGCCCCGATAATGGTTACAGGTTGAGGGGTTGAGGAGATGTCAGTCATGGCCCGAATCTAGCTTTCATTCAGGCTATAGAACAGCTGGATTTGATGGTTGCCCCCCCTTTTTTGAAAATGATGCCGGCAAGACATCGTTGTAAACTGAATCATTGAATTGCATAGACAAGAATCATGATTTGTAATACCATCAATAATTCATCGTCCAACTGGATACTGGGTGTGGCAGGGGAGGAATTCCATGCAGTTAACCATGCAATCCATGACTTGTTTATGCGGCCAACATTTCCGCCATCGTTCTGTATTGATTGTTGGATGCGCCCTGTCCATCTTTATGCTTAACGGTTGCGCCAGCAATACTCACAGGGATCCGGCCTATGATCCCATCGAAAAGGTGAACCGGGGCACATACTGGTTTAATAATCAGTTGGATAAATTTTTATTGAAGCCGCTGTCGCAAGGATATACTGCCATTGTTCCCAAAGATGGGCGCACCATGGTATCTAACGTGTTCGATAATGCGCTGTATGTAGATACCATCCTGAATGATTTTCTACAGGGTAAGGGCACACAAGGTGCTTCTGATGTGGGACGTTTTGTTATCAACAGTACAGTCGGTATTGGCGGTTTATTCGATCCCGCGGCCCCCATGGGTATGGAAAAACATGAGGAAGACTTCGGTCAGACATTGGGTGTATGGGGTGTCGGTCAGGGAGCCTATTTTGTGTTCCCCGTCTATGGCCCCAACACCGCGCGTGATGCGCCGGGTCTTGCTGTCAGCACAGTGACCAGCGGTGTGTTCTGGGCCGGGGTATTTCTCAATCCTGCAGCATCTATTCCAATAGCCGTTTTGGCAGCCATTGATCTGCGTAGCCGTGCTTCAAATGCCATTCGATTTGTCAACGAGTCGGCGATTGATCCTTATATCTTCACACGCGAGGCGTGGGTGCAGCATCGTACCTATCTTATTTATGACGGTAATCCTCCCGAATCTGATTTTGAGGATAATTTCGGGGATGATGCACTCGACGATGTAGATGAAAACAATGATGGTGCATCTTTGAACTGATTTATTCAGTCCAACGTTTGCAATCAACGATTAAATTTTGGATTCTCGATGGCCAGCAGTTCAACTTCATAGATCAGGGCTGCATTGGGTTCTATTTTCTTGCCGGAACCGTGCTCACCATAAGCCAGTTCAGGCGGAATAATGAAGCGGTAGCGACTTCCTACTGCCATCAACCTGAAGGCTTCACCCAGGCCGTGAATCACTTCATTCACGGGTAATACAACCGATCGCCCCTTTTTATAAGTGCTGTAAAATTCGGTTCCATTGGCCAATCGGGCACTGTATTGCACGCGGACAATACTGGAAGATTTGGGATGCGCACCATACCCATTGCGCAGCATCTGGTATTGCAGGCCGCTTGTTGTCTTGGCAACATCTTTCTTGCTCTTGTTCTCCGCCAGAAACTTTTTAGCTTCGGCCAGATTTTTCTCCGCCAGAAGTTGCCGTTTCTTTTCATAAAAGCGATCTCTGAATATCTTTGCCTTTTGTGGCGAAAGTAACGGTTTCTTATCCTCCAGACTGTCCTTGAGGCCCATAATAAAGCGATCTATATCAATCTTCATATGCCCCTGTTTCAGTGAATCACCAACCTGCATGCCAAATGCATAGCTCAGTTTTTTCGACTGGTTACTAAGAACTATTTCTGCCGATTTACGCTTTCCGGCATGAGTTACGACATTTTTATGGAGCGATGTCTGCCCTGCTTTTGGTTGATCCTGCTTCGCATCGTTGGCATTAACGAGCATCGGAACACTCAAGGCCAGCAGCCCGGCCCATATAAATAACAGATTTTTCCTCATTCCAACTCCCTTTTATCAGTAACGTATGAGCCACCGAGGTTAAATGCGTCTAAAAATGCACCAATTTATTACAGAATTCGATTGTTTGTTCACATCCAGTCACTGTATTTGCCGCTGGAGTACATATGGTCTGTGCATATTGCGGAAGTCAAATGAGTCGACAAGGCCCTCTGTTCGTACTTATTCATCAAGGTTTTTACTTATCTCAGTATCCAACGTCGAATCGTGATGTGCTTCTTTATAGTCCATCGTTACCAGAATATCTCAGAGTTGCCGGGATGTCACAATAGTCTACAAACACACAAACATGATTCCCCTTGCGTATGAGACGAGGAAACCTATCGTTCCGGCCATGAATGCATTAACCACCAACCCGATTCTGCAGGGAGCAAGCGCTGGTCTGCCGCTGTTTGATGATATCAAACCGGAGTATGTATTGCCGGCGCTGGAGCAGGCGCTGGATGGCGCGCGGCAAACGGTTGCCGGGCTGACCGATCTGTCCGATCCGTCATGGGATACATTGATGATACCGCTGGAAACACTGGATGAACGGCTGTCACGTATCTGGGGGCCGGTCACACACTTGAATGCAGTTTGCGATTCGGAGGAGCTGCGTCCGGTTTATCAGCAGGGTGTGTCCAAAATGACTGAATGGGGTGCTGAACTTGCCCAGAATGAAGCGCTCTATGCGGCCATGAAAAGGGTGCGGGAACGGGATGATTTTGCAGGACTGAGTTGTGCGCGGCAGCAGGTACTGGAGCATGCCCTGCGCGATTTCCGATTATCTGGATCTGAACTGGAAGGTAAGGACAAAGATCGTTTTAAGGCGATCAAGATGCGCATGTCCGAGCTTGGCACATTATTTGAGCAGCATGTGCTGGATGCCACACGCAGCTTTGAACTGCATCTGACTGCAGATGCCGATCTGGCCGGTTTGCCGAATTCGGTGCGCGATGCAGCTCGTCAGCGTGCTGAAGCCGATCATAAACAAGGCTGGCTGTTCACGCTGGATGCACCATCATATATCCCCTTCATGCAATATGCAGAACGGCGCGATTTACGTGAGCGGATGTACACGGCTTTTGTAACCCGTGCATCGTCGGGAGAACTGGACAATACGCCGGTCATTGATGAATTGCTCGGCTTGCGATCCGAAGCAGCGGGCTTGCTAGGATTTGATAACTACAGCACCTATTCGCTGGCGACCAAGATGGCAACCGATGTGAATGAAGTGATCGGCTTTATGCGTCAGCTGGTGGACAAAAGCAGGATTATTGCTGAAAAAGAAATAACTGAACTCAGAGCATTTGCTGCATCAGAGCTGGATTTGCCCGAACTCGCAGCCTGGGATATGCCGTTTGCCTCGGAAAAATTGCGGCTGAAAACCTATGCAATTTCGCAAGAAGAATTGAAACCCTGGTTTCCGGAGAAATGTGTGCTCACGGGTATGTTCAGGCTGGTAGAAAAGCTTTACGGCATCGTCATTCAAGAAAACACGCATGCGCCAAAATGGCATGAAACGGTCAGGTTTTTTGATATTTTTGATGGTAATGAGAAAAAAATAGCCTCTTTTTATCTCGATCCCTATGCCCGTCCGCACAAGCGCGGCGGTGCATGGATGGATGAATGTATCATTCGCTGGAAAAAGCCGGATGGTTCATTGCAACTGCCGGTGGCTTATCTGGTGTGCAATTTTGATGCCCCTGTCGGTGATAAACCGGCTTTGTGGACGCATGATGAAGTCACGACATTGTTCCACGAATTCGGGCATGGGTTGCATCATATGCTGACTCAGGGAATGGAACTGGGCGTCTCGGGTATACGCGGCGTGCCGTGGGATGCGGTAGAACTGCCGAGCCAGTTCATGGAAAATTTTTGCTGGGATCGCAAGGTGGTCAATCTTTTTGCCCGGCATTTTGAAAGCGGCGAAGTATTGCCTGATGACTTGTTTGACAGGATGTATGCTGCTAAAAACTTCCATTCTGCCATGCAAATGCTACGTCAGGTTGAGTTTTCCCTGTTTGATATGCTGCTGCACAGCGACTATGAGCCTGATTCGGATGACACCGTGCAGGATGTGCTGGATCGGGTGCGCGAAAAAGTCGCAGTCGTGGTGCCACCGACGTTTAATAAATTCCAGAACTGTTTTTCGCATATTTTCGCCGGCGGTTATGCGGCCGGTTATTACTCCTATAAGTGGGCTGAAGTGCTGTCGGCCGATGTCTATGCAGCGTTTGAAGAAGAAGGCGTGCTCAATGCCGACACAGCGCAGCGCTTTCGTGAGGAAATATTAAGTGTGGGTGGAAGTAAAGATATTATGGATGCCTTTATTGCCTTTAGAGGGCGTAAACCTGCTGTCGATGCGTTGCTTCGGCATACAGGGTTGTTAACTGAAGCTTAGACTTCTGAGGAGATTATATGATGGATAACGTCACGATTACTGATGTCAAAATGCCTTTCCTTTCCATGGTTGTTTTCATGGTCAAGCTAGCTGTTGCATCCATACCGGCATTTATCATTCTTTCTGTGATTGGATCAATAACGTTTGCTTTGCTTGGCGTAACGATCAGCTCGATTAGCGGCTATTTTGCACCACAGCAATTTTAAGCCGGAGGCGCGATCAGGTGATCCAGCTCTTTGGCGTTGGTAGCAAATAAAAGCCAGCACCGACAGCGGCATAGAGTAGCAGATAGGATAACCATGATGATCTGTTGAATATGGTTAATGCACTGCCAAATGACTGTTTGAGTGTGCTATTCATTAAATTCACGCTATACATTTCATCCAGCAACAGGTGTAGTAGATAGCCGCCGCAGACAAAAGTTGCGGCCAGCCATGCAAAATCGAGGTGCCAGCCCAATACATGGATGCCGACTGATACCGTCGTCAAGCCAAATAATAATGCTGCCGGTAACGAATGAAACAGGCCTCGATGTTCGGTAATGCCGGCAAAGAGTGCATATGCAATATAACGAACAAACAGTGCACCCAATAAAGATATGCCAAGCATATAAATCAGGTGAACCTTTCCCTGTAATATGAACAGGGCGGCGGTCGCAACGGCAAAGCCTATAATATTGAATACCAGCCGAGTGGGTACGGAATGGTCGGAATCAATGTCGGGCAAAATGCCGGCCAGAATACCGAGTGATAGCAGAAGCAGGGCTTCCGGGTGACTGACGATGCCAGTCTGGACGCACACAGCTGTTGCTGTAATAGATCCTGCTGCTGCGACTGTAAGGTGTGTCTGGAAATTGGCCATAGATGTTTCCTGATTTAGGAGTGCTCTGAAAAATTCAGAGTTTCTTTAAAAACATCACGAAGCTTATCAAATCATTATACCGCCACTGTGAGCCAAATCACGGCCAAACACGTGTGAACAGGCCCTGAAGATGCCGATCAACTGCATTCTGCATTTGATCGGGACGCTAAGGTGAAATCGCGACGAAAAGGCGGATGCCGCCTGGACGGCTGGTAAATACCATTAGGGCCCTACACAGCTTTGGGATCGGATTTGTCATCTTCCATAAACGGTTTAATCAGATCATACAGCCAGTCTTCAAGCTTTCTCATACCTTCTCGAGCATCATCGAAGTCTTTTTCTGAGAGAACGCCATCCTTGTTGTGATCCATCGTATCAAAGGTCGTGCGAGCCGATTTCTCGAGCTTCTTCATGACCTCTTCAAAAGTAATCTTGCCATCGCCATTGGCATCAAAAGCATGGGTCTGGTTTTCCCCCGCCATTGCCGGAGCAGTAAATAGCATGCCTGCGAAAAACAGTGATACAAGGATCGCCTTGCTTGTTCGTGTTGTGTTTGAGTTCATTTGGAATACCTCCTGCTCATGATCGCAATCTCTCCGCTATTGAAAAGATCGGATGATACCCCGGCATGTGTAGAAATTCCCCGGCTTTTATCGTTTCTGTGCCAGTGTGATGCCATCGGCAACGGGCAACATGCAAATATCGACTCGCTTATCGGTTGCCAGCGACTGATTAAATATGCGTATCGCTTCAGTACTGGCTTCATGATTAGCTGTATCAATGACACTGCCACCCCAGAGCACATTATCCACCACAATCATTCCGCCGGGCCGAACCAGTTGCATGCAAGCCTCGAAATAGGCTTGATAGTTTGTTTTATCAGCATCGATAAACACAAAATCAAAGCGGCATTGCTCGCCTTCTGTGAGCAGGGCCTGCAATGTGTCTATAGCCGGGCACAGATGCAGATGTATTTTGTTGTCCACGCCGGCAACAGCCCAGTAGTGCCGGGCAAGGCTTGTCCATTGCTCCGACACATCACAGCTGACGATTTCACCATCATCGGGTAATGCCAGTGCCATCCACAGCGTGGCATAGCCCGTATAGGTGCCGATTTCGAGCACCTGTTTCGCGCCTGTCAAGCGCAGTAACATCGCCATGAACTGCCCCTGTTCAGGAGCAGAGCGCATTGCTGACATATCCTCTTTTTCTGTCGCTTCACGCAGCTGTTGCAGCACTTCCGGTTCTCTTAGTCCCATAGACAGCAGATAGCCATACAGTTCGGGGCTTAAGCCAATGCTTTGATTAGCTATAACAATATTCCAATTCGGTTAATCGGGCGGCGGCATTACTTAATTGCCGTTCGCTGAACACGGAAATGCCATGCCGCGTTAATAATCGGGCGGTCACGCCCTGCCCTCCAATTTTATGGCCGGAAAAACTGCCGTCATTCACACATGCTACACCGCAGGAAGGGCTTCCCTCTTTCAATATCGCAATTCGAATATTGTGTTGTATACACAAGGCCAGCGTCATTTCAGCACCGTCCAAATATGCGTCAGTAACATCGATACCATCTTTTCGCCAAATGCCGGACTTACCCTGCAGAATGGCATCGGCGTTTCCCCGGTCGATTTCAGCAGGTACTCTGGGCACAGGTAATCCGCCAGCCATTTCCGGGCAGGTAGAGATCAGCCGGCCCTCCTGTTGCCACTGACTCAGTATGTTTGAACTGACCTGGCTATTACTGCCATCGTAGCGGACATTTTCGCCCAGCAGACACGCACTAATCAGGATTTTTTTCATGGACTCCTCCTGTTGCAGCGTGTATCTGCATATTGTCTGTATCAGAACGGATAACCATACGGATATTTTAACGCTGCTTCAAATATGTGCCGATCAGTTCAGCTTGTTCGAGCACGTGTCCCTGTATGGCTTGCAGCAAAGCCGTTTTATCAGGGGCAATCAGTCCATTCAGCCGTATATCCAGTGCATACAGTTTGAAAAAATAGCGATGCCGACCAATCGGTGGACACGGCCCTCCATAATCACGCCGTTTCCAGTCATTGCGGCCTGCTTCTGTGTCTTCCGGAAGTTTCCGGATATTTTCATCAAGCCCTTTGAGTTGCGGTGGAAGATTGAATAATAACCAGTGTACCCAAGTCATTTTCGGGGCATTCGGATCGGGAGCATCGGGATCATCGACGATCAAAACCAGTGATTTGTTTGCTTCGGGGATGCCTGTAAATATCAGCGGTGGCGAGATATCACGACCTTCGCAGGTATATTTTTCCGGAATAGCTTCACGCTCTGCAAAAGCAGGTGATGTGATACGCATATCTATCGGTTCACCTCCTCCGCTGTCAGTAGCCACAATCATCGTCGTTAGTTCGATTATGATAATCCCGATCATAATAACCAGTTTTTTTGCTTTCATGTTGAGGATGATAGCCCAAATCGTGAAAGCGTGCTTATTTAGCACTCATGCAAGGGGCTTATGTAACAAGCGATAAACCTGGCTTGTATCCGGTAGGGCGATCTGTGCGCCAAGTTTTGTACAAGTCAGCGCAGCGGCTGCTGATGCGTAGCGTAACAGCGCTTGCCAGTTCATACCCAAAGACAGGCCGTAGGCAAAAGCTCCATGAAAAGCATCGCCTGAACCGGTCGAATCGATCACATCAACCGTAAATGCGTCCATGCCACCGGTATCTCCACCTTTACTCCAGATCAGACCTTTCTCACCCATCGTAATCACAACACAACTGGATGTTTCTTCCATCATTTTCATAGCGGCATGCATATCATCCGAGCCACTGAACTGCCTGGCAAATTGCTCCGAGGCAACCAGATAATCAACAGCTCCAGCCAAGTTCCGTGTGCCCTGATGCAAAGAGCCGGCATCAAGCACCGTTGGTATACTGTTCGTTTCCGCCCATTGGCAAAGTCGCATGGATATGAGTGGTTCATGACCGTCGAATAGTATCACTTTTGGTGTTTGGGAAATTTTCACTGCATCAGCATTGAGCCACGGTGTATCTGCCTTGAAATTAACCACCGAGCGGGCCCCATCCGGTTTGGCAAGTATCTGGGATAGCGGAGAAGGATGGTTACCACGTACAATCAGCGAGGTATCTACGCCTTCGGTCTCAAATTCATGGCAATGAGCTGTCCCGAACAGGTCGTTGCTCAGGTATCCACAAAAGCCTGCCTTGCCGCCAAGTCTTGCCACGCACACAGATGCATTGGCAGCGGGGCCGCCACCGTTCAATTGCATTGCATCGGCCAGTATTTTCTCATTCGCTTCAGGATGATGGCTTGCCGCCATGGTAATGTCGTATGACGCGTGTCCTATGCAGAGTACATCAAGCATAGTGGTAAGATTAGCATGGTTGGGTTGAAGTTACATTAGGTCGCAGTCTGTTTAGGGTGATACTGATTTATTGCATTCTGCAAGAAATTAGGCCAAGCAGAGAAAGGTGGCCTTGAGTCACTCCGGCCGGAAAAGAAAAAGGGGCGATACCGAATCCGGTTTGCTTGAAGCAGGCCTAACGCAAAAAAGGGAGTGACATTGAGTCACTCCCTCTTTCTTGTTGGTACCGGAGACTGGACTCGAACCAGCACGGGTTTCCCCACTACCCCCTCAAGGTAGCGTGTCTACCAATTTCACCACTCCGGCATCATTCAAATGCCATCTTGATGATGGCCTGAAAATCTTATTCTGCGCCTGGCAGAGTATCTGTAGCTGGAGCTGATGTATCGTCAAGCTTTAACTTGGAAGGGTCGAAGCCGCCACCTTGCGCCGGCGTGGCCGGGGCGGATTGTTCAGTCGTTGTCTGATCGGCAACCGAGCGCTCTACCACAGAGCCTGTATGCTGTTGGGAAAAGAATGCCAGCGTCAGGCTGGTCAACATGAATGTTGCTGCCAAGCCTCCTGTCAGCTTACCCAGAAATGAACCGGAACCACGGCTCCCGAACAACGTTTGTGCACCACCTCCGCCAAAAGATACGCCCATATCTGCACCCTGGCCGCGCTGGATCAGCACCACGCCAATCAGCAGCAGAGCTACCAGCACATGTACGATAATTATTATTGTTGTCATCCTTATCTCCTCAGCTCACCACTTTCACGGTTGCTTTAACAATCTCCATAAATGAGTTGGCTTTCAAACTTGCTCCACCCACCAAAGCACCTTCCACACCAGCGCAGCTCATCAGCTCATCAGCATTGCCGGGATTGACGCTGCCGCCGTACAGAACACGACAATCGTGGCCAAGCCGGATTAATTCTTCATGTACAACTGCATGTGTTTCGGTCACTTGCTCTGCAGATGCTGTTACGCCCGTGCCAATGGCCCAGACCGGTTCATAGGCTACAGTCAATGGCATATCTTTCGGCGCACCCTTGAGGATCGACAACTGTTCAGCCAATACCGTATTGGTAATGCCTTTCTCGCGTTGATCCAGTGTTTCGCCGATGCAAAGGATGGGCTCCAGTCCGTGTAACCAGGATGCATTCATCTTGGAGCGAATCTTGGCATTGCTCTCGCCAATGATGCTGCGGCGTTCGGAATGTCCGAGAATCACATAGTGGCAGTTGGTATCGCGTAACATCATCGGGCAAATCGAACCGGTGAAAGCACCCTTGTCTTCGTTGTAAACATTCTGTGCGCCCAGTACCACGCCCATCGAGGCCAGTCGATCAGACATGGGGTGTAGTAATGTGAACGGTGGCATCAGCGCCACTTCGACATGATCCGGAGCAGGATTGCCTCCGAAGGCATCCATGAAATCATTGGCCTCCTGAAGTGACCCATTCATTTTCCAGTTTCCCGCAATCAAACGGCGTTTTTCACTGCTCATGTTAGACCTCCCGGATATTGTAAGCGAATGTCCCAGAAAGCTGAACATCCGTAGCCAACGGCTCGAAAAAGGTTGCGGATTCTAGGAATAATCCCTTATAAGGCAAGAGCCAATAAGAAATGTTATGTCTGATGCCAATATCGGCTACGCTTGCCCTATGATTGACCATCATTTCCAACGCCCCAAAAAGTCGCTCGGCCAACATTTTTTGCGAGATCACAGTGCTATTAACCGTATCGCGTGCGCTATCCCCGAAGGGGCATCCGTGATCGAAATCGGCCCGGGGCCCGGAGCTATTACCGAAGCCTTGTTGAACCGGGTTGGCAAACTGGCTGTGATTGAAATGGATGACCATTTTGCTGCTCATTGGCAAAGCGTAGCTGAAAAAAATAACGTGTTGTCAGTGATTCATAGTGATGTGATGCAGGCGCTGGACGGGGCGGTGAAATCCATTCAACCGGACTGGATAGCCGGCAATTTACCCTACAATCTCAGCGGCCCGCTGACGGCGATGCTGGCGGCATACTCACTTCCCGGAGGCATGGTGCTGATGTATCAGCGCGAAGTGGCTGAACGCATTGCGGCTGACCCCGGCAGCAAAGTCTATGGGGGCCTGTCGGTGCTGGTACGCCACTATTATGATGTGAAACGGCTGCTGGTTCTGCCGCCCGGAGCTTTTTCACCGCCGCCAAAAGTGCATTCGGCAGTGATCCTGCTGACGCCACACGGTAAAGCCCCGGTATGTACATATCAGTATTTGCAGCTAACCGTACGCCAGGGCTTTGCCCATCGCCGCAAAACGATTGCCAATAATTTCAGGGGTTCCATCACAGCCGAACAGTTTGAGGCCATTGGTATCGACCCGCGCAAACGGCCTGAACAACTGGATTATGGTCACTGGGTCAATATCACCAACCAGCTAAATGATACGTAAATGCTCAACGCTTTTTCACCATAATGGTTATCAACCCTCGCTAATGCTTCGCGTCCTTTGTTATGCAGAAGCCCTCAACCAGGTGTCCAGTTCACCACGGCGTTCCAGAGCATAGAGTTCATCACACCCGCCAACATGGTGATTATTGATAAAAATCTGTGGAATTGTGCGTGCGCCGGGGGCGCGTTCGGACATTTCGGCCTGCCGCTTGATATCTTTCCGTACATTATATTCAGAGAATTCGAGACCTTTTTTCTTAAGCAAGGCCTTGGCGCGTACGCAATAGGGACAGAAATCGCCGGAATAAACTTCAATGTTTGCCATGGTTAAAACCTATCCTTTTAATTTGAGGATGCTGATTTGTTGCACCCTGCAATAAATCAGAGCGAAAAGATAAAAATGCGATTTTCTCTTTTCTTACAAATCAGCCACTTGTGTTTCTGATTTGGCAAGCCATGCATGGCTTGCACAGAAGCATTGATTTGATCCTCAGTGCTTCTGCGATGTGCGCGCCAGCGACAGTACATTTATCGGTACCCCCAGCTTCAAACTGGCACGGGCAGCAAAATGCAATGTCGATCCTGTGGTCAGGATATCATCGACAATCCAGATCGACGTGGCCTGACCGGCCAAATCCTGCCAGCGCGAACCGTAGTCGTCAGCCAGCGCAAATGCCTTACGCAGATTTTTCCGCCGGGCCTGACCTGACAGCGCCGATTGCCTCGGTTGTTCACCGATACGCCGAAGCAAATGCCAGTCCCAGGTACACCCCGTGTCATCAGCCAGCCATTTACAAAAATTGGCGGCATGATGCTGGCCACTCTTGCGCATTCGGGAGATTGGCATGGGGACGGGCAACAATAGCGAACCTTCATTGATCTGGCTCCGGATACCCGGCATGGCTGCATTCACCAGCCAGCGTACTGCTGCATCATGGCCCTGCAGTTTCCATTCCAGAATCGCATCCCGTACCGCCCCGTGATAGCAATACAAACTGCAGGTATGACACTGAGCCGGTGGTTTCTGTAAACAGCGCCCGCACGGGCCGGGGTGCATCTCTGCAGGCAATGGAATGCCGCAGCGACTGCAGGTGGAGTGTGGCCATACTTCAATCGTTTCAAGGCATAAGGTGCAACAGCCATTTCCGGAAGGCATCGGCGCATGACAGAAAAGGCAAGATGGTGGAAACAGTAAATCACGCAACTGGTTAACCAGAAGCACACCTTTGGTTGACAGCATGTTCATGCCAACCAGCATGCCGGACATGATCGATTCACGCAATTGGTTTGCAGAAGTACCCGAAACACGCCAGCGCCGTTTTTTGGCATCGCAGCGCAAAGGCGTATGCATGGAGGTGAACGGGAGGACGTTGGTTAATTTTGCCAGCAATGATTATCTGGGGCTGAGCACTCATTCTGATGTTTGCATGGCAGCACAGAAAGCATGTTCCGTCATGGTGGGAAGTGGTGCTTCACGACTGGTATCCGGTGATGATCCGATGCTGCATCGGCTGGAAAAAAAACTGGCCCGCTGGAAAGGATATGAGGCATGCCTGATTACAGGATCGGGCATGCTGGCTAATCTTGGCCTGATGCAGGCTTTGGCTGATCGTCATACACATCTTTTCACTGATAAACTCAATCATGCCTCGTTGGTGGATGGCGCACGTTTGTCCGGAGCCAAAACCCATCGTTATGCGCACCTTGATACAGCCCAGCTTGCACAGCAGCTGGAGCAGCATGTTGCCGAAAAGCGTATCATTGTTTCCGATGGTGTGTTCAGTATGGACGGTGATTGTGCCAACGTCAGTTTATTGCTCCAACTAGCTGAAAAATACGATGCCCTGCTCATCATCGATGATGCGCACGGTATTGGTACAGTCGGAGAAAGCGGCGCAGGGCTGACATCCATGCATAAGGTTTTCGGACATACGCGGCTGATCGAAGTGGGTACGTTCGGCAAGGCATTCGGAAGTTATGGCGCATTTATTCTCGGTACGAATGAATTGATTGAGGGATTAAGGCAACGTCAGCGAACAATGATTTATTCCACCGCGTTACCGTTGGCGATGATTGCAGCAGCGGAAACAGCCCTTACCCTTGTTCAACAGGGTGAAGTATTAAGCCGGCTGCACCACAACATTGCGTATTTTAAAGCCGGAACATCGGCACTGGGCTTTATGGTTTCGGAAACTGCCATTCAGCCATTGATTGTCGGTTCCGATACTGAGGCCTTGACTATGTCGGCAACATTGGCCAAGTACGGTTTCTTTGTTGCTGCGATTCGCCCCCCTACAGTGCCGGAAAACACTGCCCGGCTGCGTTTCACCTTAAGTGCGTCACACAGTATGGAACAGATTGATAAGGTGATTGATTGCCTCGGGAATATTGTATGAAGCCGCTGGTTTTTTTGCATGGTTGGGCGCAATCGCAGCAGATTTGGTGCCAACAACATGACATCTTTCCCGAAGCTCTTTATTTGAACCTCCCCGGGCATGGGGACTCGGGTGATTTACCATCCGATGCATGGGCCAAGGCATTGGCTCAACAACTGCCTCTGGAACCTTGCCTGTTGGTCGGTTGGTCATTGGGGGGCATGCTGACATTGCAGATTACCCGATCTTTTCCTGATCGTATTGCCGCTTTGGCACTGGTTTCAACGACGCCCTGTTTTCGCAGCAAGTCGGACTGGCAACCCGGATGCGATCAATCACTGTTTGCCGCTTTTGAAGAGGCCGTCGCAAGCGGGTCGAGGCGATTGTTAAACCGCTTCTTTACTTTGATGCTGCATGGCGATGGCTTGAGTCGGCGTGACTACAACATGCTAGCTAAACAGGCTGTGGATCGGAAACATCCGCCAACGTCAGAGGGATTAAGCGATGGGCTGGAATTGCTTGAATCGATGGATCTGCGGCAATTTATTGCCAAAGTGTCTGTGCCGACACTGATTGTGCATGGCGAGCAAGATGTGGTTGTCTCAACAGATTCCGGGCGCTGGCTGGCGGAATCTATGCCCAACAGTCACTTGCATCTGTTTCAAAACTGTGGGCATGCGCCCTTTTTGACGCAGCCTGAAATATTTAATCGAACTCTTACTAACTGGTGGAAAACACTGTGAATCATTCCCCTTTCAACACCCACATTAAAACCAGCCATGTGAAACGTGCTTTTTCATCGGCTTCTGGCAGTTACGATGCGCATGCCGTATTGCAACGCGAAATTGCCGACCGTTTATTGGCACATCTCTCTTTCACCAAAATTCAGCCGAAGCGTATTCTTGATATCGGTTGTGGCACCGGCTACTTCACCCGCCTGCTGCGTGGAAAATTCAAGGGTGCAGAAATTGTAGCGGTGGATCTGTCTGAAGCCATGGTACAAGCCACACGCAAAGGTCATGGGCGGCGTTTACCCTGGCATGGGCGTCATCACCATGTCAGCGGTGACGCAGCCGAACTGCCGTTGAAAACAGAGCAGTTCGATCTGGTGTGTTCGAATCTGACCATGCAATGGCTACCCGATCCGAAGCTCATGTTGCAGGAAATGCGGCGGGTGCTGGCACCGGGTGGGTTGATGCTGTTTTCGGCCTTTGGGCGACGCACGCTTGCCGAATTGAGGCAGTCGCTGGCCAGTATTGAACCCGAACGTGCCAGCCATGTACTCCCGTTCCCGGATGTTACGTCCCTGGGTGATGCGCTGATGAAACTGCCGATTGAACTGCCGGTTACAGATACTGATTTGTTTACCCTGACGTATCCCGACACCATTAGCCTGATTCGGGAACTGAAAGGACTGGGGGCTTCTGCTTCAGCCATCCGTGGGCGAAAAAGTGGCCTGTATGGCCGGTCGCTAATCAAAAAACTGGAGCGTGAATATTCCGAGAAACATCGGGGCGAAGACGGTAAAATTTACGCTACGTTTGAGGCACTCTACGGGCAAGCATGGTATAAAAAAGCCGGTTATGAGCACGCTGAAGCCATGATCCCTATTCGTGCAGAAGGAGACATCAATCTTCATGGGGTCTAAAGTTTTTATCACTGGAACCGATACGGAAGTTGGCAAAACATGGAGCACTGTTTCGGTCGTGCGTGCCTTGCGGGAACAGAGCGCTAGCGTCAAAGCTTTGAAGCCTGTCGCTTGTGGTTTGGATGATGGCGGATGCAATGATGATATCGAAGCGTTGCTGGTGGCTCAAAACCTTAATCATGCAGAGCAGATCAATCGCTATCGTTTTGCCTTACCCGCTGCGCCTTCTCAGGCCGCTGCTGCTGAAGGCATGGTGGTTGACCCGTCAGGGCTGGTTCGGTGGTGCCATGAACAGTCAAATGCAGTCGAAACGTGTCTGATCGAAGGTGTAGGGGGGGTGATGACGCCGATCACCGCTTTGTGGCTAGTTTCCGACTGGATTGAGGCCATGCCCGATTGCGAGGTCTGGCTGGTGGTCGGTTGTAAATTGGGTGCAATCAATCAAAGCCTGCTGACGCTCGCTAAACTGGAACAGATAAACAGATCACCCACACGCATCTTTTTCAATGCCACCAGCCCCGAAAATAATGCATGGATTCAACCTGTCAGGGGTGCTATTGCGCCGTTTATTGAAGATAACTGCCATGTAATTGAAATTCAGTATCTGGAAGGGATAACGCTTTAACAATCGATATCAACTGCACCTTTCCATCCAAAGGCGAGTAGCAGTGCCAGCATGGGGGCTCCGGAGCCTATTTTTCCCTCACTCAGCATTTGCAACGCCTTTTGGCGCGATACCCAGTAACTGCGAATATCCTCATGTTCTTCTGCACAGCCACCGCCCTCGCCAACCGGATTGTTTTTGTTTACCAATCCGAGAAACAGATCGATTCGCTCTGAGCAGGCTCCCGGCGTGGTATAATAACGGCCTAGGAAGCTGACACGGGTGGGTACAAATCCCGATTCTTCCCGGGATTCTCGAATAACGGCCTGTTCTGCGGTTTCTCCTTCATCGATAATGCCGGCAACTATCTCGATCAGCCATGGATTCTCACGCCGCACAACAGGGCCTATGCGGAATTGTTCCAGGAGTAATATCTCGTCCGTGTCCGGATCATAGAGCAAGATTGCAGCTGCATCGCCGCGTTCCATATTTTCACGGCTTATTTGCATACACCCACCATCAAAGCAATCGTGTTCGATGGTGTATTCATCCATGGCGAAAAAACCTTGATAAACCCGTTTTTTGGCTATTACCCGGTAATCCATTGATTATCCCCCAATTTCAGACTTAGCGCATTCAATAGATGGATGCTACACTAAGCCGCATGAAAATTCTGGTGGTTGAAGACGAAGAGCGTGTTGCTCACTTTATTCAGAAAGGACTGAAAGAGGAAGGCCATGCCGTTGATGTTTCTTATGACGGCGAGGACGGTGAATTTTTGGCAGAAATTAACGATTATGATTTAATCATTCTCGATCTGATGCTGCCAAAGAAAAACGGTATTATTGTTTGCCGTGAACTTCGCGCCAGCGGCGTATCAACTCCGGTGTTGATGCTGACTGCGCGGGATTCGATCGAGGATAAAGTACGTGGTCTCGATGCCGGTGCTGATGATTATCTGGCCAAGCCTTTTGCATTTGAAGAATTACTGGCTCGCGTACGCGCCCTGTTGCGCAGACAGTCCGAGAGTAAATCGCCGATTCTGAAAATTGCTGATTTGGAACTGGATCCCATCAGCAGACGGGTGACACGCAATGATAAAGCCATTCGCCTGACTACCAAGGAATATGCCTTGCTTGAATACCTGTTACGCAATAAGGACAAGGTGCTTTCCCGCACCCTGATCGGTGAACACGTCTGGGATATGAATTTCGACCCGGAAAGTAATGTGATTGACGTGTATATCAGTCATCTTCGCTCTAAAATCGACAAAGGATTTGAGCCTTCGTTATTGCATACTCTGCGCGGTCAGGGTTACCTGCTTAGCGATGACTCTCCGCCAAACTGATCAGCCTGACTGATATCCCACCGACTGAGAATTACCCTGACCTTTCATCCATCAAGCATCATGAACAAAGTGCGTTCCAACATATTCCGCACTTTCCGTGGCAGACTGGCGCTGCTTTATATATTCCTTGAACTTGGTATTTTACTGTTTGCGGCAGTTGTCTTGTACACAGTTCTGTCCAACCGGGTTTATTATGAACTGGATGAACAGCTCATGGCGCAAGCCACGACGCTGGCCAATGAGCTGGAAAGTTCGCCTTTCTATTTCTGGTCGGGGCACCTCGGCACGTTTGCCGACCATTATCCGGGGGCTATTCAGCTGGTTGCTGCCAACGGGCGCATTCTGTTCCGCTCTGACCGGTCACTGATCGATAAAGGGGGTAATGATGTCAGCCGCGCACTCGGTCATGCTTTTCGCTCGGGAACCCCTTCCTTCGCTTCGACCGAATCGCTGCTTAATAAGGCGAATGTTCGGGTTATTGCATTTCCGATTCACAACGCAGGCAGGATTATAGCTACGCTGATGCTGGGTCATAACACGGCGGATATCCGTGCCGTATTCAACTTGTTGTATATCGTCGGCGGTATTCTTGGTCTGATTTCCATCATTATCAGTGCTGCTGCCGGGTATTATATGGCCAAGCGGGCGCTAGAGCCAATTCATGAAATTACCAATACGGCACGTGGTGTTGCCGCAGGAGACCTGACACGCCGTCTCAAATCGAAGTCGCTTGATAAAGAAATTCATGTTCTGGTGCGGGTATTGAACAAAATGTTCGCCGACCTTGAAGCCAGTTTTCTGGCTCAGAAGCGATTTACTGCAGATGCCTCACATGAACTGCGCCTGCCGCTGACCATACTCAAGGGTGAAATTGAAGTGGCTCTTCGGCACCCGCGCACTGAGGACGAATACCAGCATATTTTACGCCAGCAACTCGGTACGATTGACCGAATTCAACGCATCGTCAATGATCTGCTGACGCTGGCGCGTGCAGATGCCGGTCAACTGGAAATTGTGCAAAGCCCCGTCGACTTGTCATTGTTGTTACAGGAAGTGGGACAACAGCACCTCATTCTGTTTGATAGCCAGCATGTCAATCTTGATATGCAAATCGTAGAAGGGCTGGAGATTATGGGTGATGCCAGCCAGATCGAACGTACCGTGATGAACCTGTTATCCAATGCGTTCAAACATGCGCCTGAGCATTCAAGCATTTATTTGACCGCACAGACAAGAGATGGTTCGGCAATCATCTGTATCCGTGATGAAGGCCCGGGCATTGCCGAGGAACAGCAGCAGCGGTTATTCGACAGGTTTTACCGTGCCGATGACGCTCGCTGTCGTAAAGAAGGCGAAGGAGCAGGATTGGGGTTGGCTATCTGCAAACGTATTGTGGATGCCCATGATGGTGAAATCCGGGTGGACTCTCAGGCAGGAAAAGGGGCTTCATTTTATGTTCGCTTGCCTCTAAGCGATGGTTATCCTGCCCACAGAAAACGACTGGATGATATATTGCTGGATGACGGAATCGTTTAAGAAAACATTTTGCGATTTAATCAGTATTTTCTTAGTGCCGTTTAGCCAGGGAATAGGAGTGATCATGCTTCTCCATATCTCCAGCCACACTTTCTGCTGCCACACCGGCCACAAATTTCAACGCCGATGAACTTGCTTTGGCATGAGACATCAGGGCCTTGAAATTACGGTAAAAATAACGTTTATCGGCCACATGAATATTGGTCATATAACTGATTTGCAGATCAAATTTGGAAATATCATCCTGATCGTATCCGACATTATATACATTTGAGGAAAGAATTTTACGCTCTTTTGTGGATATCAAATCAGCGGCTACCACCATGCCGGGTCGGTAGGGTTTGAACGGGGAAGCAGAAAAATAACCAAAGCGTTTAATATCCACTCTTAGCAGTGCATCCACCCCCTTTAGACGGGCATTTTTATTACGGTAAGCCGATTGTGCCTGCCAGTAAGTCATATCCAGATCTTTCACCTGATACCCCAGTTTTAGCAGTCGCCGCTTGATGGTTTGACGCATGCTATTGACACAATAATGATGCAGGGACGGGTTGGCATCCTGATATGTAATCCGTTTATATTCCCGGGCGATTTGCTGGAGAGCCTTGGCTGTGATACCAATAATTGCGTAGACAGGATTTTCGCGGCGAATGTCGATACGCTTGCTATCATCAAACTGGGGTAATCCAATCACTATAACGGCTTGTGGTTTACTCTTATCCAGAGTGACAGGTTGCTGATGCGTGGAGCATGCCGGGAGTAACAGTAATAACATGGCACATAGAGCATGAGACCACTGAATCCGGAATATTTGAGCATTTACACGCATTATGCCTCCATGACATTATTATCCAGTCTGTTCATAAGCCGGCAACACAAATGCTGCGGAGAATGGTGAAAAAGAACAATGGGTTATGTGATCTGGCGCACAAAAGACTCGAGCCAATTGCTGGCCTTAAATCATTGATTATATAGCGTTTTTAAAACTCGACAGGGGGCCTATGTAGATGGAATCTAACTGTTACAGATTACCTTGCGGCGATCAATACTGAACCCATCTTCCAGCATGCATCTGAGCGTTGCCGGATAGATTTTATGCTCTTCTAGCTGAATACGGGCATGCAGAGAATCACGTGTATCATCATCCAGCACGGGCACGATCGCTTGAGCCAGAATAGG